>JAGQWR010000009.1 GCA_020437105.1 Saprospiraceae bacterium | reverse complement strand
CTATGGAATATGCCTTAAAATACCAGGATAATTTAAAAGGGCTGATCGTGTGTAATATGACAGCAGATTTTGACAAATATGAAGCACATAATGCCCTGCTCCGTTCTCAAATGCGTCCCGGCTTAATCGATTCCCTTCAATATTTTGAGGATCGGAAAGAGTACCAAAACGAGGAGTACCTCAATCTGGTCTTTGATGAATATTACAGAAAACACATCTGTCGCACAGCAATTTGGCCCGAACCTGTAGATCGGAGTTTTAGCCATGTCAACCAACATGTCTATGAGTTTATGCAAGGGCCAAGCGAATTTGTGCCCGGCGGCATTTTAAAAGGCTGGAGCGTCTGGGATCAGCTGCCACAACTGAAGGTGCCAACCCTGATGGTTGGGGCCAAATACGATACCATGAACCCGGCAGAGATGGAAGAAATGAGTACACTGGTACAAAATGGCCAATACCTTTATTGTCCGAATGGCAGTCACCTGTCTATGTGGGACGATCAGGAGGTCTTTATGAACGGGGTTATTGATTTTATAAAAGGTGTTGAATAACTTGTCAAAGTGTAAAACGTAATATAATCCCATGTCCTATTTTCATTTGTTTAGTCATGTAAAAAGCCACGAGTTAATGCCGGGTTTCCATGGTCAAATCGTGCATACGCCTGATATGACCCTGGTTTTATGGCACATCGAGTCTGGATCTGTGCTACCCGAACACAGTCATCCAAACGAACAAATCACGTATCTCCTAAGTGGGGCATTTGAGATGACCGTTGGAGGTGAAACAAAAGTCTGTGAAGCTGGCAGCATGGTCACTATCCCGCCCAACATTCTCCACTATGGCGAAGCTCTCAGTCCGGTTGTCCTTTTTGATGTATTCAGGCCAGCCCGGGAAGATTTTCCACCAAATGAGGGCATACCTGAATAATTCACAAATAAAACCGACCTTTGCGATCCATGCGATTTACAGATCTTAATTTAAATGAAGAACTTCTGGAGGCCCTTTCTTATATGGGCTTCGAAGAAGCAACCCCAATACAGGAACAAGCCATCCCGCTTATTCTGAATAACCGCGATCTTATTGCCTGTGCCCAAACCGGTACCGGAAAAACTGCCGCTTTTATACTGCCTGTTTTGAATCAGATTGCTATTAACAGGCAATCGGGTACAAGTGCACTGGTTATTGTTCCGACCCGCGAATTAGCACTTCAAATTGACCAACAGATTCAAGGCTTCGCCTATTTTGTTGGGATCAATTCACTCTCCATCTATGGTGGTGGAGACGGCATCGAATTTGATCAACAAAAGAAAGCCCTTTCCGCTGGAGCGGATATAGTGGTAGCCACACCCGGAAAATTGATATCCCACCTAAACATGGGGTACGTCAAATTTGACCATGTAAAACATTTGATTCTGGACGAAGCCGACCGGATGTTGGATATGGGTTTTATGGAAGACATCCATAAAATCTTCTCCTACCTCCCGAATGATCGCCAAAACCTAATGTTTAGCGCAACCATGCCTCCAAAAATCCGGAAGTTTGCCCGCGAATTTCTCCGGGATCCGGAGGAAATTAGCATTGCGCTTTCCAAACCGGCTGAAGGCGTTTTGCAGGCAGCGTACCTGGCTTATGATCAACAAAAGGCCGAGTTGCTAAGTATCCTTATTGCCGATAAGCCCAACTATAAAAGTATTCTGATTTTCAGCTCGACCAAACGCAAGGTGTTTGAAATAGCACGTTCCTTAAAAAACAAAGGCTTCAGCGTAGATGGCATTTCCAGCGATCTGGATCAAAAAGAACGGGAAGAAGTACTCAGTAAGTTTCGGGCTAAAAAAACACGTATCCTCGTGGCTACAGACGTTTTAAGCCGGGGAATTGACATTAAAGATATCAACCTGGTTATTAACTATGATGTTCCAGGCAATGCAGAGGATTATGTACACCGGATCGGACGTACCGCTCGTGCGGATACAACCGGTGTAGCCCTGACCCTAATCAACGAGCACGACATGGCCGACTTTAGCCAAATCGAAAAGCTGATCGAGCGAGAGGTCATGAAAGTGCCCCTCCCCCCCGAACTCGGCCAGGGCCCAGAATGGAATCCCAATTTCCGCGGAGGCGGATACGGACGCGGCAGAGGCGGCAACAACTCCGGAGGCAACCGGGGAGGCAATAGAAATGCCGGAAAAGGCCGAGGCCCAAAAGGCGGATTCAAAAAATCCAAAAGATAGAAGTAGATAGCGCCGTCAAAAATTCCGCAATAAGTAATTTGTGTTATTTTTGGCAAAGTTTTGATGCAAACGAGCATCCGTTTTGAGAGTATAGCTCAGTTGGTTTAGAGCATTACCTTGACAGGGTAGGGGTCGGGGGTTCGAATCCCTCTACTCTCACAGATGAGTTAGTTTGAGTTTGAGTTTGAGTGTGGGTTTGAGTGTGAGTGAGTCAAAAAAGTGGAAGATGGAATTAGAGGCGTTTGATTTTCAAAAGTTGACCGTATATCAACGAATTCGTTCTTTGAATAAAGTATTATTGCCATTTCTGTACCAGAAACTGATCCAACTAGATCCGTATCTGGTGGATCAGCTAAAACGTGCCAGCCTAAGCGCAGCACTAAACCTGGCCGAGGGCACCGGCAGAACTTCTTCGGCTGATAAAAAGCGATTCTATGTCATGAGCCGAAGCTCAGTCTATGAATGTGTCGCCCTCCTTGATACGCTGGTTGATACAAGACTTATAAGTCCCGCTCAATTCAGCAGCTACTTGAACGATTATACAGAAATATCTAAAATGCTCTACGCATTGTACAAAAAAGCCTAAACACAGCCGATATAATCGGCCAAAACTCAAACTCTTAAAGCCGATATAATCGGCAAAATAAACTCAAACTCTCCCGATAGCTATCGGGACAAACTCAAACTCAAACTCCCCCGATAGCTATCGGGGCAAACTCAAACTATTTCCGGGATGTGGCGCAGTCCGGTAGCGTACACGGCTGGGGGCCGTGTGGTCGCAGGTTCAAATCCTGTCATCCCGACAACGTATTAAGGCTTCTTCGTTTCAACGAAGTGGCCTTTTTCTTTTTAGACAGGTGGGAGTTTACTCCCTAACCTGGATAAATGGAAAAGGACAATAGGCGTAGCCGGGCCTTAATTCGTTGGGTAACGAAACCATCCCGAGGATCAGCGTAGCTAATCCTGTCATCCCGACAACGTATTAAGGCTTCTTCGTTTCAACGAAGTGGCCTTTTTCTTTTTATTCAGGTGGGAGTTACCCCAAAAACTAAAACACCTTTCCCACCTCTACCCCACCGTAAAATTGGCGAGGCATTCCCGGATAATAATACCGTGGCGCTCCGCCAAAAGCGGGTGCATTGATCAGGATCATGGAGGCGTAATGTGCATCTCCCAGATTTTGAATACCGGCATGTAAATTTATGGTCCACCCTTTCTCAAAGGACTTTTTATACCCCACTTTTAGATGCGCCAACTGGTAAGCATCCGAATAAACACTGTTGTCATCCCGTATCGGGAAGGCAGAGCGGTATTCATAATGCAGGCTTCCATAAAAACCGGCCCATAAATAACAATCCATTCCGGCAAAGACCTGATGCGGGGCCACACCGGTCAAGGCATTTCCGGAATAGTCTGCTTCTCCATCTATAAAATCGATAAATCGGTAGTTTGTCAGGGTATAGCTTAAATAAGGTTTCAGGATGATTTTTCCGAGGCTGATTTCCCAATCCAGATAAGCTTCCAGGCCATCGTGTCGGGTTTTACCGGCATTGAGTCCGATATACTGATCTGCACTTACTCGCTGGGCAACCAACAGATCTTTTACCAACATCCGGTACACCGATACCTCATAAAAGAAAGTCCTGAACAGCCTACCCCGACTACCCACCTCAAAATTCCAGCCCTGTTCCGGACGAATAGCAGCATTTATTTGTCCGTCGGGAAGGAGGGTTTCCTCCAGACTTGGTGGTGATTGGCCATTGCTCACATTTGCGAAAACCGAAAAATTTGAATTAAAGCGATAGGCAGTGCCCAAGCGCATGGACAGGGCAGGTTTATAAGAATAATCGCCGCTGATATCCAAACTATCCGCAAAAAAAAGATCTTTTATCTGGTAGCTTGTTTGAGAAATATTGGTCCCTCCTAATAGGGTCCAGCCCGAATAAAACTCCTTATAATACTGTGCAAAGATGTTATAATAACTTCGGGTTTCCCGGTTATTAGATAAGAGCAGGCCGGGGTTTCCGCCAAGTGTTTCCAATGTTTGCCACTGGTATTTATCCTGAAAATATTCGATGCCAATCGTTCCCCTCGGAAAAATAGCGCTGGAAATCAAACCCTCATCCAGCGATAAGCTCGTTCGGAATCCGATGGCCTGCCGGGCATCATCCAGGATATTAAAAGGTCGGGACTCATAACCATTCCGGAAGGAAGAAAACAAACTAAACTGTGCCATAAGCTTATTTGCTCCAAGATCCAACAAATTAGATTTGAAGGATAAGGCGCTCCCGAATTGTTCGTAGGCTTCAAATCCCCGGATAGCCTGCCAGGAATCGGCGGCTTTCGCCGGATTTTCTCGAAAATCTGTTTCATTGAGTGAGCTCGGAATATAGGCTTTCACCTTACTGTACAGGCTAAGAAAGCTGATTTCTGACCGGAGACCAATGGGAAATTTACCAATGAAATTCAGTCCTTCTCGCCGGAATCCGCTATTCTGGCGAAAGCCATCCATACTTGTAATATGGTAATTTGCCCGAAGGTATCCCCCCTGCTCACCCACATTTGCCCGAAATCCGCTGCTGTTTCTGAATAGGCCGAATGTACCCAAACTTCCCTGGCTATAAACCATATTCGCTCCCGGGCCCTTCCTGTCCTCCGTATGTAATTGGATCATACCACCCAGACCGGAGCCATAAACACTTGCTGCCGGCCCCTTCCATATTTGTACATGGTCAATCAGGCTAAGGTCAATATCTTCTATGCTGCTTTCTCCGTTGCCGCTTGTCAGAGGCACATCATCCAGGTAAATTCGAATCTTGGATGTTGTATAGAGCGATCTGCTTCCGATCCCCCGGATGCTGATTCGGTTGGTATTGAGATTACCGGATTGCATGTGGATACCGGGCACCCGATTCAATGCAGGTAATAAGCTGAGATTCTGGTCCCGCGTTAATTGAACCCATTTTAATTTCATAAAGGGAGCTGGCAGGCCCACTTCAATCGGAGAGTCGTAAATCACCGGGCACCCAATAATTTTCATGTCGGGTTCGAGGTAAATTAACAGAAGTGTATCTACCCGGCATTCTATTTCCTGTGTTTCATAGCCAATAAAACTTACCTGGAGCAGGTTTCCAGGTTTCAAACTGAGTTTAAAATACCCGTCCAGATCCGTTATGGCACCGGTGTTTGTTTCCGGACAGAATACGTTCGCAAATGGAAGTACTTCCCGTGTATCTGCGTCAAGAACCGTTCCCTGCACTGTAATTTGGGCAGGCAGGCTAATACCAGAAAGGAAAAACAGCAGGAAACTTATTTGTAATCGCACGCGCTTAAATTTCCAGAAAGGTAGTTAAACTACTTCACCCGGAAATGATAGACGATTTTCCCGCATTGTAAACTACTGGTTCCGGGATTGAACTTCCATTTACAGGAAGTAGCTTCAGCAAGTTGCTTCAGGTAGGTGGAGGCCATGGTCCCTGCCTGGGTATATTCTGCCCGTACAACCTCCCCATATTGATCCACACAAATGCGAACCACTACGGTACCGTTTTCCCGGATCCGTTCGTCTGGATTAGGGCTGTAAACCGGGTAGCGCCCATCCATTCCCTGGACAGAAAACCCTTCAGAGAGCGCGTCGCGTTCCATTCCGGGCAGGGAAGCATTTGGACCAGATAGATTTGTCCCATTGTCGCCGCTTTCAGGTGCAGTCCGTCCAAATGATTCTGAAAAATCGGGAGTAGTCTCGCCAGCCTCTTTTTCCTTGCTTGTAGCTGCTTTGGGCGCTGCATCCAGAATAGATTCTTCTACCGGGTTGGAAACCAATTCGCGTTTCGATTTCCGGTGATTATCCGTTGTCTTAACGGGTTTTGCTTTGGGAGCTTCCTCTTCTTTAGAATCTTCCATTGGATTTTCGCTAGGATCAGCTTCTTCGATTTTTTCCAGGGGCATTTCCAATTCGGGCAAGTTAATGCCCATAGCAGATTGATCAACCACAATTTGAAATTCTGATTGACCCATACCGGCTACTCCGATATCAGTGAGGTTTAAACGGGATAAAAGCGGGAGGAATAAAGCGATGAATACCATCGAATGGACTATAATAGTCAAAATCAAACTGTTCCTTCTACGCTTTTGAGTTCGTCGATCGGTTTTCGGTTCCATACTTCGGGATTTGCTACTAAGTACTAAAAAGGCACTATCCGGTATGCATTCCAACAAATTCGGACAGGCAATCCTATACAATCAACGCAAAACACATTTCAGTAAATATCGTCATTTACCAAATTTAATTCTATACATCACCCCAATTGTTGTATTTTCTTTTATTAAGCGGTCGGTTCTGTGGTTGTTCCTGCCGGAAGAAATGAGTAAGCGGCAAGGGCTGGCGGGAAAGCGAAAGGAGTCGCTTTGTCGGCTATTATACAAGGGTTGGAAATTTGTTTTATGCAATTGCACAGACAGGGTGGTGTTTGCTACACCTGTTTAATACCAAAGGGGAGCAGATGGTTACCTGCTCCCCTTTGGTATTACTAAAAACTTTAGGCAAATGGGTTACTTCACCTTAAAATCGTATTG
>JAGQWR010000229.1 GCA_020437105.1 Saprospiraceae bacterium | reverse complement strand
TTGTGGAGATGCTCTGCGGCTCCGCCAGAAAACCCAAACTCCACCGATAGCTATCGGAGCAAACTCAAACTCAAACTATCTCAGTGCTATTTTTCTCGATTTCGGCTCAACGGCCATATTTTGTTACGCTCGTATATTCCCAGATAAATTTACTTTTGGTAAAAAATATTCTGGATGAAACAGCGAAGAGCCTTTTTGAAAGACAGCCTCCTGGGTGGAATTGCTTTTATTGCCGCTTCCTGCGGATGGACAAGTACTTCAGCAGAAAAAAGTCAGGAAGAATCCAATCTCAAAGGAAATAAACCAATCGTAATTTCTACCTGGAACCACGGCGAAATAGCCAACAAAGTATCCTGGCAAATCCTGGAAAAAGGAGGTACTGCGCTTGATGCGGTCGAACAAGGTGTCCGTCTGGTAGAATCTGACCCGACAGGATCAAGCGTCGGAATCGGCGGCCTGCCCGATCGCGATGGAATTGTCACACTGGATGCCTCAATCATGAACCACAAAAACGAGTGTGGCGCAGTAGCTTTTCTGCAAAACATCGAGCACCCGATTACCGTAGCACGCAAGGTAATGGAAGAAACACCACATGTTTTTTTAGCTGGTGAAGGCGCCTATAAATTCGCACTGGAACAGGGCTTAAAAGATACAAACCTACTAACCGAAGAATCCAAAAAAGCCTGGGAAAAATGGTTGGAGGAAGCTAAATACAAACCCATCATAAATATTGAAAACCACGATACTATTGGTTCATTAGCACTCGATCAACACGGGAATCTGGCAGGAGCCTGTACTACCAGCGGCTTAGCTTATAAAATGCATGGCCGGGTTGGCGATTCTCCCATCATCGGAGCCGGATTATTTGTCGACAACGAAGTGGGGGCAGCCTGCGCTACTGGTTTAGGAGAAGCTATTATCCGCATTGCCGGGAGTAATATTGTGGTAGAAATGATGCGAAATGGCATGAGTCCTCAAAAAGCCTGTGAAGCAGCCTGCCAGCGGGTTATTGAAAAGCACCAGAATGTATCTGGCCTGCAAGTAGCTTTTATCGCCCTTAACAAGAAAGGACAATACGGATCTTGCAGTATCCATCCTGGTTTTAATCTGGCAATCCATACGCCCAAACAAAATGGAATAGAAACCGCTAAACATCAGTTTATCTAAACGCTGTTTTAATAGTTTAGGAGCTAAAAAGTTATTGTTCAAATTAATCAATAAGATGTAATTGAAGATTACACCACAAAACGAAACCTACTTACCATATTCAAAAGGAGTTTGGGCAGGGAAGGTGAGGTAGCTTATTAATTTGTTTTCCCTTGCAGGGTGCCTCCTTTTTTCTTGATAAAAAAAGATGCAACCTGCCTGCCAAGCCCAAGCTTCCTCCCGGGCAGGCAGGAAAATCAAAACTGGACCTGCTTCGCTAAAAGTCTGTAAAAAAATCAAGACCAGTTTCGCCCAGATAAATGTTTACTCCGTTTTCATCAAAGATCCTTTAAATAACAGCTCCGATCCATTTGACTGAATGGTGTAAAAATACAGACCGCCCGGCAATTGGCTCACCGGAAATACATGCTCCCGAATCCCGGCTACCAACTCGACTTGTTGCACCAATCGGCCCTGTATATCATACAGTTTCCAGACAGCACCCACTTGCGCCGTTTGAGGAAGTTTTAAGTGTACTT
>JAGQWR010000008.1 GCA_020437105.1 Saprospiraceae bacterium | reverse complement strand
CTAAACTTTAAACTATAATCTGAAACATTGCCTCCTATTTATACCCGAATCAAAGTGGGTTGGGTATAGGTAATTTTTTATCTTTATTTTATGCCAACCAAAAGCAGTTCATTTACTTGTTTTTTAACCCATAATTCCGTTTTATTCATGAAGCATTTTACACTACTACTGTTATTATTCTGTAGCACCTTTATTTCGGTTCACCTGAATGCACAGCTATCAATTCTGTTTGTCGATGACTCAGCTGATGCCTATATGAACTCGACAATCCTGACAGATGGCTTTGATGCTGCCGGGATTAGCTATACCCTTTTTGATGCCCAGACGGAGGGCTATTCACCTGACCTGGCAACCATGTCAAACTACGACCTCCTCGTTTGGCATACATCCAGCTGGGGACAGGATCTCTATTTATGGAATGGTATTGACCAGGTCAACACCGATTTGGCCGCCTATTTATCGGGAGGCGGAAACATTTGGCTAATCGGAAACGATTTCCTGTATGATGTATATGGAAGTCCGCCAGTAGCATTTGCCAGTGGAGACTTTGAGTATGATTATCTGGGCATCGAATCATTTGATGTAGAAAGCTACACAAATGACGGCAACACAGGTGTACCATTTGTAGAACCAGCAACCGGTCAACCTATTCCAAACCTGGATAATATTGACTGGATATTTAGTACACTCTGGTACGGTGATGGGGTTAGTCCAAGATTAGAAACCGTTCCCGTTTATTCCATGGGAGGATCCGGATATGCTTTGGAAGGAACACCCTGTGCCACCTGGTACGATAATGGAAGCTCCATAGCGCTTACTTATTTCTTTGATTTAGCGCTTGCCTCAACGACGGAATTAGCTGGTTCAAATATTGAAACGGTGATCAGTTTCTTTGAATCTCAGATTATGACAGATGCAGTAGAGATCGCAATCCCCCTGGCAAATGTGGAGATTGCTCCGGTACCGGCTTCTACCTATAGCCAAATTAGTTTCACATTGGATACCAAAACCGATCTAACTATTTCTGTTTATGATTTACTTGGCCGCCAGGTAGAACAGTTAACAAATATCCAATCCTTTGCTGCGGGTCAACACAGCTTAGACTGGATCATTCCTGCTTCCCTCAACGCTGGTTTGTACTTCGTACAATTTCAGAGCCCTGAAGGAAAAAGCAGCCATCCCATCGAGATCATTCGATGATCAGGAAAAGGCTTTGAGTACAAAACTCAAAGCCTTTTTTTCTTCCTAATATCCTTGTATATTGAGGGTATGGAAAGCTATTTATTCCGGGAAACTCAAAAATTTAACCAAATTTGGATTTGGGTGCTGTTGCTGTCCCTCTCAGGAGCTATTCTCTGGGGAATTGTCAGGCAGGTTTTTCTCGACAAACCGATCGGGCCCCATCCAATACCAGACATCTTCCTAATACTTTTGCTCTTGCTTCCTCTGGCGTTGATGCTCCTATTTCGCAGCATTTCACTTACTACGACCGTTGAAAAGGACCTGGTGCTGATTGAATTTCATCCATTTGCCACCCGAATAATTTTAGAGGATGAAATAGCAAAACACTATATCCGTACCTATCAGCCAATACGCGAGTTTGGTGGCTGGGGACTCCGTATAGGAATCAGGCGACGCGCCTATACGCTCTCCGGAAAAGAGGGTGTTCAATTAGAGCTTCATAACGGTCATAAAATTCTGATCGGCACAAAAGATCCGGAAGCACTTGACAAGGCAATTACCCGTATGTTTTTAGTTTAACAGACTCATTATGAAATTATTTTTAACACTATTTATTCCCTTGATCTTTATCTCCGCCACTCTGGCACAGGATACCTTTTCCATGGTAGCTGTCGATCCGGAAACGGGAGCAGTTGGGAGTGCAGGAGCCTCCTGCGTGGATCTGACTACACTTCCGTATGAAGCAGATTTTCTCGGACAACTTTTTCCGGGATTAGGCGCCATTAATACGCAGGCATGGTACCTGTCAGGCAATCAGGCCAATGCAAAAACCCGGATGGAAGCGGGAGATACACCTTCCGAAATAATTGACTGGCTGATCAATAACGACATTCAAAACGATTCGACCAAAAGACAATATGGGGTTGTAGCTTTTGTAAACGGATTACCAGAGGCGGCAGCACATACAGGATCCAACACCGATGACTGGAAGGGTCACCGGGTAGGCGACAACTATTCCATACAGGGCAATATCCTGCTAGGCGATTTCATCGTTGATGCGATGGAAAGCAATTTTATTAACACCCCGAGCAGTTTTCCGGAAAAGATGATGGCTGCGATGCAAGGTGCAAATGTGATTGGCGCTGATTCCAGGTGCACAGATAATGGCAGTTCTGCACTATTTGCTTTTTTAAAAATCGCCCAGCCGGATGATGTCTTTGGTTCTCCCTCCTTGGTACTGGGTGTAATTACTGCAGATGGTGCTGGTATCGAGCCGATCGACTCCCTGCAAACCTTGTTTAATGACTGGTTTGGAACATCCACATTTACCACGGGTACAGAGCCTCAAAAACTCCGGATGTTCCCCAACCCGGCAAGCTCCAGTTTGCAGGTGGAAATTCCGTTTGAAGGAGTAGTGGACATTTCTATTTTTGACAGCTCGGGGAAACTTATGAACCGTTTACAAGGCAGCGGCAATAAGGAAATAGCAGTACAAGATTTACCCAGTGGCAGTTTTGTCCTTAAAATCCAGGATAAGCTGGGACGGATTTCACTTGGCCGATTTGTCAAGGACTAAACTTGTACAGACCATAGTCCGGAATTTCGCGAAAGCGAGAACCAAAAAAGGAACTTGCTTCCTCATAATCAGGATATTTAACCTTGGCTAATTTAGATACAAGCCCGGCAGCACGCTTTTCTTCATCGTGGGTATTCACGATCCATCGGGGGTTAAGAACCTGCTCCAACCAACGTGCATGATCCAAGCCAGGATTCACGTGTCCACCCATAATAGCAGGTAGCCGAAAGTCTGTGAATGTGGTAAAAAGCATGGCAATATCCCGTTCAGCTAAGACGTCCTGCTGCCACTTTTTAAGATGAAAACCATGGGGTGCGTAGAAAATGGTTTCTCCGCCGGGACTAGTAATCAGGATGGCAAAATAAATGGGATCCAGCCAATTCCCTGGATGTATTGCCTGAAATTTAAATCCTTCATATTGCAGGCTTTCGCCGGAAGCAAATTCGGGAATGAGGCTAATATGCCGGGAGCGAAAATGTTTCCGCAACTTATCATAGGCCTTTCCGGAAGCAAAAATAGGAATGGCCTGGTCTATTTCCGACAGGGTTTGAAGATGACAATGATCTTCGTATGATTGAGAGATCAATACGAATTGAAACTCGGGTAATAATTGAGGTGCTACCGGATCCAGCTGATGCCATTGTTTGTTTAGCCAGGAGAAACTGTCAATTTCCGGTCCGACAAGCCAGGGATCAATGATCGCCCGAATACCCTGCCACTCAAAAAACCAGGACGAATCCAGCGTTAATCGTTGCAGGCTGATCATCCAACTATCATTGCATCGTACAGTGGGAAACGCTGCATATAGTGGTTGACTGCTTCCCGAACAGATTTAATCCGAGCTTGATTTTCTACATCCGAGATAATATAGTCTATCCATTCTACGACCTGAAGACAATCTGCTTCTTTAAATCCGCGGGTGGTGATGGCAGCTGTGCCAACCCGAATACCTGAAGTAACAAAAGGCGACTGATCGTCGAATGGCACCATATTTTTATTGAGCGTAATATCGGCAGCTACAAGTGATTCTTCCGCCTGTTTTCCTGTAACACCTTTCGAACGTAGGTCAATAAGCATCAAGTGATTATCAGTTCCACCGGAGATGATTTTGTATCCCTTATCCTGGAAAGCCTCTGCCATCACATGTGCATTCTTAATAACCTGTTGACCATAAGTTTTGAATTCGGGTTGTAGCGCTTCTCCGAAAGCAACTGCTTTGCCAGCGATTACATGCTCCAATGGACCGCCCTGCATGCCCGGAAAAACCCCGCTATTCAGAACCGCAGACATTTTGATGGGCATACCTTTTTTAGTAGTTCGGCCCCAGGGATTGTCAAAATTCTCGCCCATCATAATGATACCACCACGAGGGCCCCGCAGGGTTTTATGGGTAGTGGATGACACTATATGACAATGTTTTATCGGATCATTCAACAGACCTGTTGCAATCAAGCCGGCAGGGTGGGCAATATCAGCTAATAATAAAGCACCGACCTCGTCGGCAATTTCCCGGAAACGGGCATAATCCCAATCTCGGGAATAGGCCGAGGCCCCACAAATGATCAATTTTGGCTGTTCGCGGCGGGCGATTTCAGCCACCTTATCCATATCAATACGACCGGTATCCGGTTCTACACCGTAAAAAGAGGGTTTATATACTTTACCGGAGAAATTGACAGGCGATCCGTGTGACAGGTGCCCACCATGAGACAGGTCAAACCCCAGGATTTTATCTCCCGCTTGCAGGACGGCCAAAAAAATGGCGGCATTAGCCTGGGCGCCGGAATGTGGTTGCACATTCGCATAAGCGGCACCAAAAAGTTCTTTGAGACGATCTATTGCCAATTGTTCAACCTGGTCAACAATCTCACAGCCACCGTAATACCGTTTACCGGGGTATCCTTCCGCATATTTATTTGTCAAACAAGAGCCCATGGCCTCCATAACGGAAGAGCTGGTGAAATTTTCGCTGGCGATCAACTCCACTCCATGGCGTTGACGTTCCAGTTCTTTACCAATCAAATTAGCTATAGTCGAATCCTTGATCATAATTTGGGTCTTTAGCCGGATTTGTTTACGCTTTTGCAGCGTTTTAATATATTGATAAGAAAATAGTCGGTCGAAGGTACAATATTTAGCCCTTTCAACTCTTTATATTGACCGCAAAACAAACGCTCAAAAGTGATTTGCTTTGATTTTAAGCGGCGGCAAAAAACAATATAGCATCAACCTACTCTTACCCTTTTTTATATTTTTAACTTTGTGGAGCAAACGCTACAGTTTGTTTGCCCTAACTTCGATGATCATGAAAACCCCATCATATAGTTTAATATTCCTGTTTCTATGTGGGAGTTTCAGCCTGGCTCAGGCTGCTACGGGTAAGTATAGACTGAGCTACCATTCCGATCCTTCTACCAGTATTGTTATTGGCTGGGATCAGTTATCAGGTGATTCTCCTGTGGTCTGGTATGATTTAGTAGATCATGGCCAGGATGTTGGGAATTATACATTTTCCTGCAGGCCAACTGAATTCAACCAGGAAAAGGGCATGAAAAACTTCTTTGCTTTCCTGGAAGGACTAAAGCCCGGAACGACCTATTACTTTGTCATTAAAGATAACGAAGGGGTAAGCAATCGCTATTTTTTCCAGACTATCCCAAATGATCCCAATACCCGACTTTCTATTGTTGCTGGAGGCGATTCCAGAAACAACTGGGATGCCCGTAGAAGTGCCAACGAAATGGTCTCCAAACTTCGGCCACATTTTGTCATGTTTGGTGGCGATATGACAGAACTCAGTAAACCTGAACAATGGCAAAAATGGTTGGATGACTGGCAATTGACTATTTCTTCCGATGGTAGAATTACGCCGATCATTGTCACTCGGGGGAATCATGAGGCTTCTAACCAGGAATTGGTAAATCTGTTTCAACTCCCTTCAAATCAAGCTTACTATGCCCTAAATTTTGGAGGCAACCTGCTGCGCGTTTATACCTTAAACACATTGATCCCTGTTGGCGGAGAACAACAAGACTGGCTCGAACGGGATCTCCGCCAGAATGCCGGAGTCATCTGGAAAATGGCTCAATACCACAATACGATCCGTCCGCATACTACAAAGAAGCCAAACGAGAATGATCAATATAAGTACTGGGCAAACCTATTTTACGAGTATGGCGTGGACCTTGTCGTCGAATCAGACGCACACGTTGTAAAAACAACCTGGCCTATTCGTCCGAGCCTGGAAGAAGGAAGTTACGAAGGATTCATTCGAGATGATCAGACCGGAACGGTATTTGTTGGCGAAGGATGCTGGGGTGCACCCCTTCGGGCAAATGATGATGATAAGCCATGGACAAGAAACAGTGGCAGTTTTAACCAATTCAAATGGGTTTTTATTGACCACGAAAGTATTGAGGTGCGTACGATTATGACCGATAATTCCAGCGACGTACGGAGTGTTGCTGCCAACGACATTTTCACACCGCCTTTTGGCCTGCCAATTTGGAATCCAAGTAATGGCCCTGTACTGATTATTCCGCGTTTCCGGGATATCAATGAGGATACAGAAGAAATTTTTGTAGCGCGGGAAATCCCGAAAGTTTCCCCAACACCTGCCTCTAATAAAACATTTGAAGTACGAGACTTTTCGGCCAGCAGACTTGGCCAGAATATTTCTATTCAGTGGACTGCGGTAAATGAGGATAAGGGTACATTTTATGAGGTTCAACGATCTACAGATGGTGGTGTCGTTTTTGAAACTATCCATAAACTGGAATCCAGAGGTTTACAACAATGTGAATATGAAAAGTACGACGATGGCCTGGCTCTGGCTCCCGGCCAGACACTCCAATATCGTCTTGTCAAAATAACCCCGGGCGGAGAAAAGCAGATTTATAGCCCGATCACTGATGCCCGCGAAAACGCAGGCGGTTGGGACAGTTTCCCAAAAATCATTCCTGATCAAGTCAGTAAAGAAGTGAAAGTTGCCTATGTACTGGATGAAACCGGTACCGTTTATTTCAAACTATTGAACCCCAAAATGCAGGAAATGAGCCGACTGGAATTTCTTAACCAATCGCCCGGCCGATACCTGAAAAGCATGGATCTGTCTAGTGCCCCTTCCGGGAAATACCTGCTTGTCATCCGCACGGAAGATGTTATCCTCCGAAGATATCGAGTTGACCTGCGTTAAGTTTAACGGATTAGGTGAATGCCCCCTTCATAGATTCCATCCACTCCGTCCAGAAAGGATATTTCAGCAAAGAAGGTATATACTCCCGTGCCCATAGCTTCTCCTCGAAAAGAGCCATCCCAACCCAGTTTTGGGTCATTTAAGGGGAAGTTATAGCTTTCAAATATTAATTCGCCCCAGCGGCTGAATATCCGAAGTACCTTAATTTCCACAGCGGCGGGATTTCCGAATATGGTAAAATTATCGTTGACCCCATCAAAATTAGGAGAGAAGGCATTGGGTACATAAATCGGCCGAATAAGATCTACAAAAACGGTCATGGAATCTACTGCCCGGCAGCCCAAATCGTCAATTACATCTACATAATAAGTTGTAGTGCCCGGTGGGAGTGCAACCGGGTTCGGGCAGTCAATGCAGTCCAGCGAGCCACCTGGCTGCCATAACCATTCCACCAGTGAGCCTACAGGTGTTACAAGGCCAAGCAAATTAGCTGTAAACCCTAAATCAACAGTCTGGTCCGGACCAGCATCTACGGTTAGCGGCTCCGGATCGACTAAAACCACTTCCAGAGAATCACGGCATCCTTTTATATCCTGAAGATATACAGTATAGTTTCCAGCCGTTTGTTGAAAAAAATTGCCACTAGACTGGTAAACGATATCATCTACACTAAATTGATAGTTTGGTGTCCCTCCACTTGCCGATACCACAAAATAACCGGTCGGATCCCCAAAGCAGATTGGATTCACTAATTCCTCTAAGGCAATTTGTAAATCTGTTGCCGGGTCGCAACAGGATTCGATAAATAATTCCTGTACATCATTAACGATACACCCTTCCTCTGTAGTGATTTGCAGTAATACGCCTTTGTTGCCAAAGCTACTGTACATCACCTGATGCGGGCCCGGGCCAGATGCTGTTGCCGGACTGGCCCCTGCACCAAATGACCATTCGTAAGTGGCCGTAAAGCCTGGCGGAATAATAGAGTTATCCGTAAAGGTGATGATGTCATTATCACATTCTACGCCTGTTGGAGGATCAAACGTAAAATCCGGGCTTGGCCCCAGGAAGGTACCACTACCTCCAAATTCGATCGAAAACCCAAATCCGGTATTACTGAAATTATTAACAATCAGCAGATACGTTTTACCGACTTCCATATTTATGGCAGCAACGAAATTGTCATCGCCTGCCTGGCAACCTGCTACTTCCTGCGTATCTGTAGATCCGAGCGACAGCCCTGTCGGGCCAGTACATGCGGCCCATTGAGAAAAGGGCGAGCCCACATTTTCTCCGGAGGCCATGCAGCGAAGCAAGGTTAAATTAGAACAATCATCTATGCCATTATTCATCTCAAAAACGGCGAAATCAAGATCATCGGTTGGGTTGTCCGGTGTTAAGGTAAAGGTCAGACTCCCCGGATCATCACAGGTCCATTTATACCAAACAGAACTGAATTCCTGCCCGATGCAGGTGCCGTCCACTTCATTTAACAATTCCCCCGCACCCACAAGCTGGCTTACATTAAAGGAGGATTTATCACAAAGCACTACGCCGTCCGGGCAATCGGATTCCGGATCCGGTATGAGGTTGTAATTATTTACACACAACTGGAAACTACCTTCAATATCATTCCGGGCTGCTACGCGGATATAATAATCAGAACCGGGCAAAAGTCCGGAAACCAGCGTGCCCGTTACATTTTGGCCAAAAGCGTCTGAGGAACACTGCAACTCCACCAGTGCTCCGCAATCTCCCGAGTACACGGCTAATTCCGGAAATTGGAGCGATCCACCAGGTGCATTTAGTACATCACCAATCACTGTTACATTCAAATCGGTTGCCTGTGCTGTAAAACGGAACCAGATATCCCGGAATGCCTCCATAGGAAAACAACTTGGTATCAACTCGGGCGATTGCGTGCCATTTACGGTGGTGTATTGGCCGGTAACCGAACACCAATTATCCAGGTCGGTAAGCTCTATGGCATTCAGGCAGTTATCATTACTCGGCTGGGCCTCTACAAAGCCAATAACAGCAAGCCATAAAATAGCTAAAAAGGTAAATCTGATTCTCATTCCCTCCACTTTTCTAAAAAAACGATTTTTGGACCTCAAAAGTACGGACCATACCCGATTGAATTGACAAAACCCCTACATTTGCTTCTATGCGGCGATTAAGTGCTTCCTACCTCATATGAAACACATACCTAACAGTATTACCCTGATAAACGTTTTCGCTGGTTGTTGTGCTTCCATCTGCCTCTTTGCGGATGCCGATATTTGGGCAATTGGCTTTATTATGTTGGCCGGAATGGCCGATTTTGGAGATGGGCTTGCTGCACGCCTATTGGGCGTCAGTTCCCCTGTCGGGAAAGAATTAGACTCGCTGGCTGATATGATTTCTTTTGGTTTTGTACCGGGATTAATTGCTTACAAACTTCTGGATCAGGCGAGCGGACAAACAGGCGATCCCATTAATTGGATTGCCATACCCGGATTTGCAATCACTATTTTTTCGGCAGTAAGACTGGCAAGATTTAATTTAGACGAACGGCAGACACAGGATTTTATTGGCTTGAACACGCCTACCTGCACCGCCTTTTTTGCCGGTTTACTGGCTCTTGGCACCCGGAATATTTTTGGAATATCCGGTATGCTGGATCAGGTTTGGGTTTTATATCTGCTGATCGGCTTATTTTCCTGGTTAATGAATACAGATTTTCCCATGTTCAGTTTTAAATTCAAACAGTTGAGTTGGAAAGGCAATGAGATTCGGTATATATTTATGGTAACGACAATAGTTTTTTTCATTTTATTGAAAGAAGCGGCCTTTTCAGCCCTGGTGATTGTCTATATACTACTTGCCATCGCGCATAATATGTTCGCAAAATCAAATAAGCAAGCATAAGATGCCTCTATATGGAATGTCTGCTCCGGAAATCAGCTAATTTGTCTGGTTATGAAAGTGCTTTTTGAAATTAGGCCGATACCATTCGTTCTCTTGCTTCTAGTGGTAGCAGGAAGCATCCTCAGTGGGTGCAAGGTTATTGAAAATGCAATCGAAAGGGGTTTTAAACAAGCTTCTGTCAGCCTAAAGGAGGAAGGTCCTTCGCTCGAAGAATTAACAGCAAATTTATCGGAATCGGCTGTGCGTGCCGCTATGGAAACGCTTGCCAATGACAGCCTCAACCAGGCCATCCTTAGTGATTGGCAAATTATAATTGACAGTTTGCTGGGCCAGGTGGGTGATTCGCTACACATTAGTTCTGAAACATTAATCTCTGATTTACTGGGAAAAGAAGTTGACTCCCTGTTACAAGCACGAATAAACACCCTGGGGTTTTCCTTACGGGATGCTTATGAGAATCTGGAACCGGCTATCAGGCAGAGCCTGAGTCGGCTGATCGAACAAGATATCAACCGAGGTGTCATTAAATTGATTCAATCCATTCAGCTCCAGCTAAACAGCCCGGAAACCTATGCCAGCCTGGATCAGTTTCGGATAGAAATGGCCCGGCAGATAGATTCGCTTTTACTTTCAAGCATTGGGGCTACCTCCAGATATACAGACATCCTGCTAATACCAAAAGTGGATGATTTAGCAGACCGCGTAGAGGTCATTAGTACCGACACCCAGAAAAAGGCTTCGAATTTAGTATGGCTAATAGGATTAGCCGGAGCGGCATTACTGTTTTTGGCAGGTCTGATTCGACTATATCTACAGCAGCAAAAGTATCGGGAGATGGTAAAGATCTTTACTTCCAAAATTGATTCGATCGAACAGCAAACTGTTTACGATAACCTGGTTGGAAAAATTTCAGCGGAGATGCAGACACGCGATTTGGAAGATCCCCTCCGCGATATTCTGGAGGAACAGGATTTAATTGAGCAACCCGAATGGGAAGACAAAGACTACCAGGTAAACCAGCTTTTGTTGTCGCAATTAAAAGAATCAGCTGAAGGTAAACCAGTCGATCAGGAAACCTGGATGAATTCCCTGTTTGAAAAAGCACGTAAACTGGGGTTGGAGGACCACCTCCGCAGTGTTATAAATCGCAAGCAATAGATTATCCTACGATCATTCGTTTGATGCTTCTGCCCTCCGTGGTAACAATCTCTACCAGATATACACCGGAAGCCCAATTACTAACATCCAACGAAAGTTGCTCTCCAGGAAAAGCAACATCAAGTACCGTTTGCCCCATGATTGTTTGTATGCGAATCTGTTCGGTTTCCAATTTTCCGAAATCAAGTTGTACAACTTCTGTTACCGGATTTGGAAACAATGACCATTCACTTGATAATTGAGCTTCAACGGTGGCCGTTGAAAAATTATTGATTATATAAAGCACTGCTGGTTCAGCCACCAAATCATAATCCATCGGATCACCGTTGGCATCGACCATGCGGAGTCCTTCGAGGGCTAAAACGAAAGGAATAACATTTTCATTTCGTCCACCAATGATATCACTCACGACAATAAAATCGGTTGTACCTATCGGACCATGTCCGCTAATCGTTGTCCCACCTTTCCGACTAAACGCAGCATCAACCCGCTTGTAAGAATACATATCATGGTCAAAAATCAATAACTCATCTTCAAAGCCTAAAAAAGAACTGCCCGAGTAATTGATTGAAGCAGAGTGCGGCAATACTAAATCCTGTTGAGGGTAAATGACCTGGAAAGCCATCCCATACAAACCGATCGCAGGAACTTCTGTTGAACCAACCATAATTTGCACGGAAACTGGAATCTCTTCCGGTGAGTTCTGATCAATTACCAGACTATCCTGAGTAAATTTCAGATATACTTTGGGTTTTTGAGCGACTGGCACCTGATTGTAAATTATGGACGGCGAATAATTAAAATCAACCGCCTCCATATCTGCATTCGTAATTTGACCATCGCCATCATAATCGAGGTGTTTGTAATCATTGCCAAGGATGGTACTCATGCCCCAATTTGGTGCATATTGGCCTTCCCACTGAATCGTTGCGTCAGGGCGATAAACACCAGCCGCACCATATCCAACACCTAAATCCAATAGGTCATAAATATTTGCTTTCCCGTTATTATCACTATCCCCGGGCCAAACACAATCGGTATAGTTGCATAGATTTGCAGGTACACCAATGAAAACCTCCTGGCAGAAACTGCTTTCACAATTTCCAGAGCCTCCACTAATAGACAGGCAAACCTGATATAAACCTTCGGTTAGGTCATCCAAAACAATTTCATCGGAAGTACCCATCGAAATACCGGAAACGCTCCATTGAATGGAGGTATAATCACCCTGAGATAAATTGGTGCAAAGGGCAGAAAAATTGCCAGTTTTCTCATATTCAAAATATGCCAGGCAATAATATGGGCCGGACGTTCCTGCCGGACAAGGGCCAGGAGTATAGGATGTTACGCCGTTCCAGTTTATTGCTTCACAGGCATTATTATAAGTGACACCATCACAGCCACATACCGGACTGGATTCTGTCGGACAGTCAACACTGGTATCTATTGCCTGTAAATCCTGACAAGATTGATTGATTAAAACATTTCTGCAAATCTCACCGGTACAGGTTCCTCCATTGGCATCCGGAATATTGAACTGCGCACAAATCTGATCTACTTCCAAAAAGGGAGAAATAGAAACACCGAAACTTGACCCACTGCCTATTTCTACATTCGCCGGATAGGCATACCAGCTCACCAACTCAACCGGGTCATTCGGAGCCAACAGATTGTAAATGTTACCAGAGGCCAGCAGGTCCTGCATTTCTACCTCTATCACTGCACCGCAAACATCTGCCTGAGGATCCTGTGTATCAATTGTCAGGCAATATTCTGATTCGCAACCGTCGGGATTTATGGTGGTCAAACAAACTTCATGTAAGCCTGGTTCGGCAAAAACATGAATCGGACTGGTTTCTACGCAATTATAAGCACCTTCAAATTCCCAACTATAGGAATAGACTCCAGTCAGGGCAAGCATTGGATAAAGAAGTATTTCATTGTTTGCTGCAGAAAGTACATTATATCCAAAAGTCGCATCACAGGGATTTCCTGCTCCTGATTCTATTCGTTCTACACAATTGAGATCCACAGCCATGCCCAGGCAGCCAGACACCCCTTGCAGTACTTCGTAATTAAAGCGGATTTCATCTCCAGCCTGCAACTGATAGGGGTTTCCCTGGAGCTCCAGAATTTGGCCACCAGTGGTCGCAATAACAAATTCGCAGGAACCGAAATCGGAAACGTCAATAACATGCCCCTGGTATATGCACTGAGCCCATAAACCAAACCTGGCCCGCCCAATAAGGCAAGGGATATAAACACTAATTTGGAAAGGTTACGCATCGAACTTGTTTTTTGACAGTACTAAGGACGATACAAAAATGCACAAAAGCATTTTTTGAAGATAGTACAAATCAACCTCTTTGTAAGAGTCTTCAACTTGTCATTTCCTTCAAAAAACACTGATAATCAATGTAAAAGCAATTGATTATTAGCATATTTGTTCAATACTTTATAGAAATTTCAGACTGGCCTATATTATGTAAGACTCCCTTTCAGGGAAAAACGTTGGCCTGGAGCCTAAAAAATCAAGATGAACCGCAGTAAGATCATGTTGCTTCTCCGCAATATCAACACCCGGGATCGGAGGCGTTTACGGAAATTTTTACATTCTCCTTTTTTCAATGAAAACGAAGAGCTTTGTAAGTTATATGATTTTTTATTTGAAAGTGTTGCATCTCCACCAAATAAAAAAAAATGTTGGGCTCATTTATACCCACAAAGACCATATGATGATCAGGCTTTCCGCCATCTGCTCAGCAACCTACATAGTCTGGCTCTTGAATTTCTAACATACGAGCAGTTGCAAAAAAGTCCGCTAACTGCTCAAACCCTCCTACTGGCTTCTGTAAACAAAGTAGAACTCCATAAGCACTTTGAAGGGGTTGTGCGCAGCATTAATCGCCAATCACTCGATCCCGGAATCCTGGCACCGCACTTCCACCATCAATTATCCCGGGTAGAACACTACCAACACCAAAACCTGGAGCTTTCAGAGAAAAGGGTACGCACTTTCAAACACCTTGAAAACGCTGATTACCAGCTGGATTGTTATTACATATCTCAAAAACTTAAAAATTATTGCGATTTCCTGGGTTATCAGAAAACACTCCAACAAGAAGCACACATACAACTTCCTCCAGACTTCCTGGAATATGTTGCCCATTCAGCGTTTCTAAAGGAGGACATCGTGCGCGCCTATTTTCTCGCTGCCAACATGATGCTTTTGCCTGATGAAGAGCACTATTACCAGCAACTTCTTCAATTATTAATTCAGCTCGGACAGCGCTTTGAGAAAAAAGAACAGCAGCAATTGTTCATCCACCTGATCAACTATTGCATTGACACAAAGATCAATCAGGGCCGACAGGACTATTTTCAGGAATTGTTCATTTTATATAAAGACACGCTTAAGCAACAGATTATTTTCAACGGACAAGAGCTGGATCCGCAACACTACAAAAACATCATTACCGTCGGACTTTATGTCCGGTCATTTGACTGGGTCGAGCAATTCATTCAGGAATATACGCCCCAACTTCCGGAAAGTAATCAGGAAAATGCCTTAAACTACAATCTGGCTAAGGTGTATTTCCAACAGGAAAAGTATGAACAGGTCATCGAACAGCTACGCGAAGTTGAGTATAAAAACATCTCCTATGCACTTGGAGGCAAACTCATGCTCCTGAAAACATACTTCGAATTAGGGGAGTTTCTCGCATTGGATTCTCTGGCAGAAAGTTTCCGGATTTATCTCCGCCGAAACCAGCTAATCAGCAAGGATTTAAAACAGCAGTACCTCAATGTGATTCGCTTTGTGCGAAAGCTGTCAACAGTTGCGCCATTTGATCAAAAAGCGTTAGAGAGAATCCATCTTCAAATTGAGGATTGCAAGGCGCTGGCCGACAAAGCCTGGATTCTGGCAAAACTGGGTGAACTGAACAAATCATCTAGGAAGGCTTAGTGGCTCAAAATGCCAAACCAACTCATCCGTATCCAGGTTGTGTTCGAAAATTAAAAATTGGTCGTCTTCCGAAATTTTACTCCAGCCGGTCGCAAGCAAATGGAAATTTGGATTAAAATCCCATTCAAATGTTTTAGCGCGTACCCCAATATCGCCGGCAAGGCAAATCACCTCTACCCCCTTTTTGGATAGTTTCTCCAAGACAGGATAAAGGTCCTGGTAAAAATTATTCTTAAACAGGCAGTAGGGCGCTTCGCAAATATCTGCATTAGACAGTTTGGAAATTTTCGATTCCAAATCCGGATGCTCAGGCAACCAGATTAACTTATGATGCAGAATAACTAAATGGGTGCTTTCGCGAATGGTATCCGTTACACTGTGGAACATTTCAAGTTGCTTCCCTTCTATACGGCATTGGTCCAGCTGTGTATCAAGAACCAAAAAAACGATACCGTTTCGGGTGTAGGTATAAAAGGTCGGTCGCTCCGTTACCTCGCCCAGCAACTCCGTGTCATCATCGTCGTGGTTTCCGATGGCCCAAAGTGTATTTGTATTGGCCAGATCAAAGAGGGAATCTAAAAAGAACAGGGTTTGTGATTTATTACTGGAGTTGCAAGCCATATCGCCCACCATCCAGCGCATATCAAAATCGGGTAAATCCAGCGTTTGCAGGCGCGGGTCAGGCGTATCCGGCGGGGTACCATCACACAATCTGGTATGTGCAATCGCCGCATATCGTACTACCCGGGCTTCTTTGTGGCAGGCACACAAAGCGAAAAGCAGTAAGAGTAAACTACTGGTTCGAAAGAACATAAAACCTGAGAAATTAAATATGCAGCGCCCGGTTTCCGGTAGCGGCTAAAGCTGCTTCTTTCATCGCTTCCGTATATGTTGGATGCGCATGACTCATACGAGCTGCATCCTCCGCAGAAGCTCGAAACTCCATTAAGGCAACTGCTTCTGCAATCATATCAGCCGTACGTGCGCCCACCATGTGTACACCCAGAATTTCATCTGTCGTTTCATGCGCAAGCACCTTAACCATCCCTTCCACATCCATACTGGCCCGAGCTCGTCCGAGTGCTTTAAAAGGAAATTTTCCCGATTTATAAGGAATACCCGCTTCTTTAAGTTGCTCTTCTGTCTGACCAACAGCTGCCACCTCCGGCCAGGTATAAACAACACCCGGTATCAGGTTGTAATTGATATGTGGTTTTTGCCCGGCCATCCATTCGGCCACCAAAACACCTTCCTCCTCCGCTTTGTGCGCAAGCATGGCGCCCTTGATAACATCGCCAATGGCAAAAACTCCGGGAACAGATGTTTCCAAATGCTCATTTACAGGAATACGCCCCCGATCATCCGTTGAGAGTCCGATCTTATCAAGTCCTAAATTATCTGTGTAAGGTTTACGTCCGATTGCTACCAGGCAATAATCTGCTTCCAGGCTAAAGGTTTCTTCTGAATCGCGTTTTTGAACTTCAACCTGCACCTTGGTTTTTAGGGCTTTCACCGAATTAACCTGATGGCCCAGGTAAAACTTCATACCTAGTTTCTTAAGAGAACGCTGCAGCTCTTTTCCGCAATCCTTATCCATTCCGGCTAGGACACGATCCTGAAATTCCACGACCTCCACTTCTGTTCCCAGTCGGGCATATACCGAACCTAATTCCAGTCCGATCACACCGGCGCCGATCACAACCATCCGTTTTGGAACCTTGTCAATATTCAGGGCTTCGGTGGAAGTGATCACCCGATTTTTATCATAGTTAAAAGCGGCAGGCACAATTGGTTTGGAGCCGGTTGCAATAATCACCTTCTCCGTTTCCACTGTTTGGGTTTTTCCATCATCAGCGGCAACTGAAATCGTATGTGCATCGACAAAGGAACCGTGCCCGTGAAACACATCAATTTTATTCTTCTTCATCAGAAAACTGATGCCTTGCACATTCTGATCCACCACCTCTGTTTTCCGCTTAATCATTTGCGGCATATTGACCTTTAAGTCTTTCAACTCAATACCATGTTCGGCAAAGCGATTATGCGCAGTATGGTAATGTTCGGAGGAATCCAAAAGAGCCTTTGAAGGGATACAGCCTACATTCAGACAGGTCCCGCCAAGCACTGGATAACGTTCGATGATAGCTGTTTTCATTCCCAATTGAGCACACCGAATGGCAGCAACATAACCACCGGGGCCGGAACCAATAACTGTAACATCGTATTTCATAAGCGAAAAATCTATAATTTCTTTAGTTGAAGGACTCTTTAAGGAAACAACCCAGGATTAATTCGGTTTCCCGCCCCTTTTATTATTCTGTGGAGGTTTGCGATTTCTGTTTCGATTTCTGTTTGGTCGCCGTTTTTTATTTGACTTCCGACGTTCTTCAGGAGGTAATTCAATGACATCATTCACGCTTTCAAAATCGACAACAGGTTCAACCTCTTCCAGAATTTGCAAAGCTACCAAATCCGGTGGGAATTCACCCCGTGCGTTCATGGCCTTAATGTCTTTTACCCGCTCTAAATCCATGGCATAGGTTTTCCCTCTGCCTCCTTCCCGATCAAAGGCATAGTACATAATACCCTTGAATATATCTGTTTTTACCAAGCGTGCTTTACCCGCATGGGTTTTCAATACATCCACATCATCCGGGAATTGCTCCAGCGCATCCATGTAGGTGTCTAGTTCGTAATTCAAACAGCATTTCAGGCGACCACACTGACCGGATAGTTTTGCCTGGTTAATAGCCAGGTTCTGGTATCGTGCAGCTGTCGTTGACACTGATTTAAAATCGGTTAACCAGGTTGAACAGCAAAGCTCTCTGCCACAAGATCCCAGTCCGCCAATACGAGCAGATTCCTGCCTGGCACCAATTTGCCGCATCTCGATTTTCACCCGAAACTCCTTGGCAAAAAAGCGGATTAGCTCACGGAAATCGACTCGCCCGTCAGCGGTGTAATAAAAGGTTGCTTTTCGTTTATCTGCTTGATATTCAACATCGCCAATTTTCATATCCAGATCCAGGCTTCGGGCAATTGCCCGTGCGCGTACCATGGTGCTTTGCTCTACCTGTCGGGCTTCCCGTTGGCGCTCCAGATCTCTTTCATTGGCGCGGCGTAATACAGCCAGAGAAACAGACTCTTCCCGAACCTTCTTTTTCTTTAGTTGAAGTCTTACTAATTCACCGGAAAGGGTAATACTTCCGATATCATATCCGCTTCCGGTTTCAACAGCGACCAGGTCGCCGGTTGATGTTTGTGTTTGAGGGGGATTATGAAAGAATGCCTTCCGGGATCCATTTTTAAAACTTACCTCTACGATGTCATAATTATCCACGTCCTGGATATCCATTACGGTTACCCAATCGTAGGTATTTAGTCGATTGCAACCACCTGTGGAGCAATTTCCATTGCTCCGACAACCAAGGGGTTCACCGTCGTTATGCTTTATTGAACAGCCTGCGCAACTCATGGTCCTCCGATTTAAAGATTTGGTAGATTCGAATGCCGGCATCCAGGAATTGTAACCTGGCATGGGCATTTCGTTCTATATGATAAATATTTACTGAAAACAGCTCGGCAAATGCTTCAAGTCGAAGCCAACTGATCACCTTATCCATTCGTTTTGCAGTTTCCAGTTCATTAGCCTGCAATCGAACGGCTTCTACTCCCCGAGTCTTCAAACTCATCAGTTCACGAAGAAAATGAAGTCCGTATTGCAGTAATTGTTTTTGATTTTCTCTTCCCAGTCCGCCCAACTTATTTGACCACTCTACCAGCTCAGCTGGTTTACCCTGATAACAGGCACGTAGCCAGGCTATAAAATCGGAAGCATGGTCGTTAATTCCTTCCTGATGTAAACGAAGTGCTTCATTATAGTTTCCATCCGATAGGAATGCCAGCGCGCTTGCCTGTTCTTCAGAAAGTTGCTGCTTAGAAACCAGTGCGTCCCGAATAACCGCATCTCCCATAGGCGGAATCCGAATAACCTGACACCTGGAAAGTATCGTATTAAGAATTTTGTCGGCTTCTTCGGCCACCAAAATAAACACCGTTTGCTCTGGGGGCTCCTCAATCAGTTTCAACAAACGATTCCCTTCATTGCCCAAGTATTCGGGCAACCAAATGATCAATACTTTATGTGAACCTTCAAAGACCTTTAGTCCAATCTTATGCAAGATCCGAGTACACTCCTCTTTGGTAATATTCCCCTGCTGGTTTTCCGAACCAATTCGCTGTAACCATTCAAAGCCATTTTGAAATGGATTTTCAGCGAGTGCTTCCCGCCATTGAGGCAAAAACTGATCGCTGGTTGCTTTGGGGCCAACAGTAGGAAAGGAAAAATGGAGATCGGGATGGATCAATTTTGACACTTTCTGACACTGAGAACATTGTCCGCAGGAGTCTTCTCCCGGGTTTCTGTTTTCACAGAGAATAGCCTGCGCCACGGCCAGGGCCAGAGTCAATTTCCCGGAGCCTTTCTGACCTAGAAACATCATGGCATGCGGCATCCGGGCACTATCAAGCATCTGCCTGACTTGCACGAGGGTATCTTTCTGTCCGATTAAATCCTTAAAGCGCATAAAGCCGAAGCCTGGCGCTATTCGACGGGCTTAAGCCCCTAACCAATCCAATACAGACTCATCCATTGGACTTACGGAGGAAGGAAGCATTTTTACCAGAGCGCCGGATTCATCCAAAAGGTATTTTTGGAAATTCCAACTTACTTCACTGTCGAGCACTCCATTTTTGGAAGCGCTTGTCAGCCACTGATATACCGGACTCTCCCGGACATCTATTTTAGCGGAAAGCGGAAAGCTCACGCCGTATTTCATCTGGCAAAAAGTACGAATCTCATCATTTGTTCCAGGTTCCTGACCGCCAAAATTATTGGTCGGAACACCCACAATGATCAATTTTTCAGAAAATTCCTGATACAGCTCTTCCAGCTGTTGGTATTGTGGCGTGAAGCCGCATTGAGAGGCTACATTGACCACTATGATCTTTTTTCCTTCAAATGATTTGAAATCTATCTCTCCTCCGTCGATATCCGTAACTTTAAATTGGTGGATCGAATGCACGCTTGTTACTAAAATTATCTGTTTGAGATCTATTTCTACTCAGCTAATGTACGGATTTCACATTGACTCCATGCGAATTATTATTTGAAATATAAATTTGGAGTACCTTATCCCAGAACAAAGCAGCCACTTTTCCGGTTTTCTTTCAAAGAATCACAACCTACCTATGCGTATATCGATTTATCGCCGCGCCCATTTCAATGCAGCGCATCGTCTGAATAACCCCAACTGGTCGCCAGAGAAAAACAAAGCTGTTTTTGGTGTTTGCAACAATGACAATTACCACGGTCACAATTACGAATTAGAGGTCAGGCTGAGTGGAGAGGTTGATCCGGAGACAGGCTATTTGATTGACCTAAAAGATTTAAAAGCTTTAATTGAAGACCAGATTGAGAACCGATTTGACCATAAAAACCTCAATCTGGATACAGAAGAATTCAGAGACTTAAACCCAACAGCAGAGCATATTTGTTATGTAATCTGGAACATCCTGCGCAACAATTTGGCCGACCGATATGAGATTGGTGTCAAACTTTGGGAGACGCCTCGCAATTATGTGGAGTATCCTGCCAAATAAACAGGAGTCAGGGCTGGTGGAAAGGTGCCGCTCCTACGGAGCTCTAAAAAATCTGTCCATTTGAAATACTACAAAGAGGTTGCTCCGCTGGAGCAAAAAGTCGATTCCTAACCCTGGTGTTGGATATGTAAAATAACACGTAGGAGGTAAATGCAAATAAAATTTCCGGCCAAATCAGTGATTAAAAAAACAAACCCCATCTCCGTAGGAGATAAATCTTTGTAGTCCATAATCCAAACCAAGATCTAAACCCCGTCGGGGTGACACCTGGAATTACTGGATTCATATTGCTCCCTTCTATAACTATACATCCCGAATTTCAGATCGCTCTAAAATTCGGGATGACTCATGTTATTTTTTTTTGCATTTTAAGTACCTACGGACGAAAAGCCCGCTTACTCAGACGTACTGTCTTGAGCGTACCTGCTTCTTCGTTTAGCAGACTTACCAGGTAAATTCCATCAGGCAGGCCGGACAGATCATAGCGTGCATTTTGATATGCATGAAAGCTACGTACCTGGCGACCTAACAGGTTATAAACAACAACCTGATCAACAACAGTATCACCTCCTAACATAAAGAAGTCTGTTGTTGGATTTGGATATACCTGTAAGCTTGAAATTTCCTTGTCTGAAACAGCTGTGAACCCGGAAACCGTAATATTAAATTCCGGGCATATAATAGGTGTATCAAGATCATACAGATCATAAATACAAAACTGAATGACTGCTTCGCCGGGAACTTGGTTTGTATGGACATACAAATTAAAAACGCTTTCTTCACCTGGCGCTAAAACTGGAATGTCTTCTATTGGAGTTGCTGGCGGCATCCAGTTGCTGTCCATATAACTTGGGAAACACTGTGAATAATCACAAACAAATGAGCTCCATTCCTCCGGAGCAGAAATCACCTCCCGCACCCAAACCATTGCCAATGTGTCGTAAATCGAAATATTTTTTATGATAACAGGCGCAAACACACTCTGAAACGGATCATTACCCTCCAGTTCAAACTCGAACACGAGCGGATCCGGAAGAACCTCGACCTCAATCTGGGCCAACGATAACTGTGGGAGGATAAAAACTAAAACGAGAAGTATAAATTGCTTCATGTGTGGATCTTGTAGTTAGGTTAGCTAAAATACACTATTACATCGAGCCTGATGACCAATCCAAAAAAAAAAGCCCGAAGCAAAGGCTCCGGGCTTTTTCCTGCACATAAGAAAGAATATACCTACGGACGGAAAGCCCGCTTGCTCAGACGTACTGTCTTGAGTGTACCTGCTTCTTCGTTTAGCAAACTTACCAGATAAAATCCGTTAGGCAGACTGGACAAGTCATAGCGTGCATTTTGATATGCATTAAAGCTACGTACCTGACGGCCTAACAGGTTATAAACAACAACCTGATCAACAACATTATCACCTCCTAACATAAAGAAGTCTGTTGTTGGATTTGGATATACCTGTAAGCTTGAAATTTCTTTTTCTGATACAGAATTGAATGTTGCTATGCAAACATCATAATCAACTACTGCAATTGTATTAACCAGATCATCTAAAGAATAGATTGACAATCTGATCACACCACAACCAGGTGTGTGACGTGGAAGTACGTGCATGTCCAACAAACTTGTTTCACCTGGAGCAAGGACAACGAGGTCTTCCATTATAGTAGCAGGAGGCGCCCAGTTGGTGTCCATAAAAGTTGGGTAACATTGTGTGTTATCACAAGTACGGTATTCCCATTCCTCCGGAGCGGAAATTATTTCGCGCACCCAAACCATTGTGAATGTTTCAGTAGTCGAAGTGTTGGTTATAGTAGCATGTGCAACCGGCTCCAGATAAAAATCATTGGCCAATTCGTTTATTCCAAAAGAGAACTCATAGACTGTTGGGTCTGGTTCAATTTGAACCTCGATCTGTGCGATCGCAAAGAGAGGAAGAATAATAGCAGAAAACAGGAGTATAATTTGCTTCATGTGCAGAATTTTTCAATTTCGTTTTAACAAAAGTACGTATTTCTCTACAATTACAGGATTGAAGCTATTACATTTTTAGAAACTGTCGGCTTCCTAGCAAGACTTTATAACTTTCTTAACAGCCAGAAAGCAATTTTAGTTGCTGCTTATAAAATCAACAAAGCCGCCCCGACGAGTCGGAGCGGCTTTGTTATCAATTTGAATCAAAGACCACAGGTCCTAGTGCTGAAGCACCAAACGCTCTGTGTGAATTTGACCATCAACAACAACACGTACGTGGTAAACACCAGATGCCTGATTGCTCAGGTCAAGCTGGTAACGGTCACCAAGTGTATTGTTATAATCAGCAGTATAAACTGTTTGACCAATAGCATTCAATACGCTAATGTTTACGTCAACAGCTTCTGTGAAATTCAATTGAAGTTCAGCAACACCTGAAGTTGGGTTAGGCGTTACACGTACATCAGTCAAAGCCTCAATTTCTTCTACTGCACTTGGTTCTCCAACCATTTTAGTAGCACCAGTGATAAATGCACCAGTTTGTCCGTCGATCAAAGTGAAAACAACTTCCAGATTGCTTTCATCCCAATCAGCAGGTACGGTGTAAGTATCTTCCCAAACAACCTGATCACCAGCAACTACAGCAGTAGCACCTGGGAAACCAGCCCAGCCACCAAGGATATCACGAGCAACGTCGTCATAGATCATGTCAGCTGCAGGAACAGTACCTGGAAGGCTTTCCCAGCCACCCATAGTACCAGCACCACCGCCAGCATAGTAGTTAGCCTGGTTGTAACCAGAACCTGTACCAGTAACACCGTCTTCTACAAGCATTACATTCAAGCGGTAATCAGAAGCACTCATCTGAGTAGCAAAAGTAACTTTTGCATTCATAGAAAGCTCGCGGCTAACAGGATCGAAATCAGCTACAGAAACGACAACATCTGCAGGTACAATATCATTAATATAATTATTGTAAGCAGCTGGCATATCAGAAGGATCAACGATTTCAGCCCGATCAAATACTACAGATGGGAAACCAGTGAATCCTGGGAAGCTTGTTTCGCCGTTGTCATATGCAGCAACAGTCATTGGGTCACCATTGTGTACAGCGATACCGATGAAAGTTTCCGGGTAATCAGTACCCAATTGCTCCATGAATACAAATCCACGTGGGCACCAGCCACACCATGTACCTGTAGCCTCTTCAGCAATAACTCTTTTTGTTCCGGCAAAAGAAATACCGAAAGTAGCCAGAGAAACATCATTGTCACTGTCGTCACTATCTGCAACACCGTTAGGGTTTTCTGCAGTAACATCAATAACATATTTCACAGCGTCAGTAATTTCCACAGCTGTACCGTGTGTGTAGTTTACTGAGGCACCAGGAGCAATATTCAAACCGCTCAGGTTGTCAGTGTAGCTGGAAGTACCATCAGTCCAGGTAACATCAACAGCGGTGATGTTGTTACCACCTACGTTTGTGATTGTATATTCAACTGGTACATTACCTCCAGTCAGGTTATACTTGCCACCTCCAATAGAAGCATCAAGTTTAACATTATCACCAGGAAGTGAAGAGTACAGTTTCACATTGTCAATACCAAGGCCATACAACCAGCCAGTACCGTCATTGTAACGGATAGCGACTATAAGATTTGAACCACCTACTAAACCAGAAAGGTCCCAAGATTGTGAATTCCAGGTGTTGTCACCAGATCCGGCGATCTCACCAGCAACTTCCCATGTAGTACCACCGTCATTTGAGTACTCAACCCATGCAGTTTCGGTGTAACCGTAAGTAAATCCACCAAAGTTTGCATCCAGGCTCAGGTAAAGCGCTGAAGCACCAGAAACATCAATCGCTGGCATTGCCAGGCGATCAGAAGACTTGTCGCAATCACAATTATCATCGTTGGTTGCAGCAAATTTTCCACCATTGTCGTCTGGAGTCCAGTAAGTACTTCCCAAATCAGAAGCAGTACCAAACAGCCAACCGCCATCGGTAGCTAAAGAAGTCTGGCTCCAGCCTGCAGGCATAGAACCACTTTCAAAAGTTTCATTCACATAAATCTGTGCCATCAAAGAGGCACTTGCGAATAATGCAAAAGCGAACGTAAAAAGCTTTTTCATGTAATAGTTTTATTTTATTGAAACGAATATTGGCCAAATTTGTCAGACGTAAAACGAGGCCTTACGAATATCCAAAGGTAATCAAAATCATTCGAATCCTTACTCATATAAGCATTTTATGAAATTGTCGGTTTGCTGACCTAAGCCCCTACTTTGGGTACATGCAGCCTGCTGCATTGTCCATTTCCGGACAATCTACCCTCCAGTGAAGGACCACTTTTACAAAAGGATAATTCTGAGGTGTATCTCTTTCTACGGTAAATGACCTAATATTTCACACAAGTTTCTATTTTTAGATTCACGCCCGATCTAAAGTCGAATTTATCTACTTCTATGCATATACTTATTATCGGAAACGGGATCAGCGGGGTTACTGCTGCCCGTCAAATTCGGAAACTCAGCGATCACGAGATTACAATCATCTCCGGAGAAGCTGATCATTTTTTCTCCAGAACAGCTTTGATGTATGTCTTTATGGGTCACATGCGCTTTGAAGACACCAAGCCCTATGAGGATGACTTTTGGGCAAAAAATCGCATCAATCTGGTTAACAATTATGTTGACGAGGTAATACCAGGACAAAAACAAGTGCGCTTTCAGGATGGCACCACCCTGGAGTATGATAAACTCATCCTGGCAGTCGGATCAAAATCTAATAAATTTGGCTGGCCCGGACAGGACCTCGACGGTGTGCACGGCCTTTACCATAAACAAGATCTCGAAGCCATGGAACGCCACAGCGAGGGTCTTAAAAAAGCCGTCATAGTAGGAGGTGGCCTCATAGGCATCGAAATGGCTGAAATGTTTCACTCCCGCCATATCCCGGTTACGTTCCTGGTTCGGGAAGACAGCTTTTGGAATATGGTTCTCCCGCCTGAAGAGTCTCAAATGGTTACCAGGGAGATTTTGGAAAATGGGATAGACCTTCGATTATCAACCGAACTGAAGGAAATCTGGGGAGAACGATCCGGAAAGGTAAAAATGGCGCTGGCCAGCGATGGCGATAAAATTGAATGTGGTTTTGTCGGACTAACAGCCGGTGTATCACCAAATATTGACTTCCTACGTTTTTCCGATATTGATATTGATCGCGGGATTTTGGTCAACCAAAAACTCCAAACCAACCAACCTGACATTTATGCCATTGGTGATTGCGCACAACTCCGATCCCCACAAAAAGACCGTCGCCCGATCGAAGCGATCTGGTACACTGGCCGCATGATGGGGGAAACCGTGGCGTATAATATTTGCGGACACGAAATCAACTATGATCCCGGGATTTGGTTTAATTCTGCTAAATTCTTTGATATCGAATATCAGGTTTACGGGGATGTTCCGGCAATGTTACCGGAAAACTATAATACTCTCTACTGGGAACATCCGGGAGGCAAAAAAAGTATTCGATTAAACTACCACAAAGAGGATGGTCATATCCTGGGCTTCAATCTGATGGGGGTTCGATTCCGACACGAAGTCTGTGAAAAATGGCTAGCCGAAAAAACACCTATAGAAACCGTTTTACAAGATCTGAAACTCGCCAATTTCGATCCGGAGTTCTATCGTCAATATGAAGATGATGTGCTTGCTTTATATAACAACATGACAGGCTCAACCCTACATTCTCGTCAAAAAAGAAAGTTGGCTTCGGTGCTAAATTTCCTGGGCCGCGCATAAATATCATTGACTCATCCAATTTGACCTACATAAATATGTCTGCTAAATCCAATCGCAAAAACCCAATACAGATACTCGGTATCATTCTGTTTTCAGCGGCTCTCATAACTTTTACTGTCGCCCTTGGAATGAGTGGTTTCAAGCTCGACAAAGAAGTCTTAAAAGCACAGGTCAATAATGAGTATCAATATAATTTTATCGAGCCTTACCTGGATAATCTTGGCAGCACAGAGTATCCAAATAGCTTCAAATTTATGGCCGCTTACGCGGAAAGCCTGCATTCAGCGCAAGCTGATATCTTAAAGGATGTAGAAACAAACCTCGGACTCACCACCAGTGATGGCGAATACTGGAACACCATCCTTAAAGACGACAAAATCAAATCCATGAAGTTTGCTGTGGCCAAAGCGTCGAGCATTGGTCCGATTCGGGAACACCGCAATACCCTGGCCTGGTTGAGTTTTGGCCTCGGCATACTGGGAGCCTTCCTCTATATCTTGCCAAAGCTACGCGAATCCAGTGGCATCAAAAACAACCACATCTACCACAGCCCCTTACACTCAAAAGGTTGGTTGGGCATCACAGTAGGAATTTATCTGGTTGGATTTTACGTGTTATTATATTTCTTCCCCGAGCATATGGTCAATTGGGTACTTCTGGTTGATCCGATTAGTACGTTCTTAAACGGAGGAGCTGCTTCCCAATGGTTTTTATATGGATTCCTTTATACCATCTGCATCCTGGTGATGGGTGTCCGGATGATCGTAAAGTATCGACACAATAAATACCAGATAATCCGCACCGGGAGTGTGATGTTTTTCCAAACCAGTTTCGCCTTTTTGATTCCGGAAATTATGGCACTCCTAAATAAACCGGCGGTTGACCTTAAAAACATGTGGCCGCTGGATTATTCCTTCTTTTTTGATTATCGCCTCGATAAACTAACCGAATCAGGCGGACTCGGACTCTTTCTGTTATTCTGGGGTATTGCCTTGTTTACTATCGGCGTGCCATTTATTACCTACTTTTTTGGCAAACGCTGGTATTGCTCCTGGGTTTGTGGTTGTGGCGGACTAGCTGAAACACTTGGCGATCCTTACCGCCAGCTATCTGATAAACGCATGAAAGCCTGGAAGATAGAGCGCTGGATGATTCATTCCGTGCTGGTTTTTGCGGTAGTCATGACTATTGCTGTACTCTATTCCTATCTGCCTGAATCGGGTAGTCTAATTACAAAAGACCGGTTTATCTGGACAGCACTGGCTTTACTAATTGGAGCCACCGTTTGGATTTTTCAGCAATACAAAAAAAAGAATGGCATGCCCAAAACAGCCTTTTATGTGGCTGCTGCTGTGAGCGTTGCGCTGTTTGTAATTGCCCTGTTGAACGGGATCGTATTCAGTAGCAGCAATGTACTCTACCTCGATGCCTATCAGCTTCGGTCCTGGTATGGCTTTGGTATCGGTGCTGCCTTTTCCGGTGTTGTAGGTGTCGGCTTTTACCCCTTTATGGGTAACCGGGTATGGTGCCGTTTTGGCTGTCCCCTTGCAGCTTATCTCGGACTGGTACAACGTTTTAAATCCCGTTTCCGGATCACCACAAATGGCGGACAGTGTATCTCCTGTGGCAATTGCTCCACTTATTGTGAGATGGGCATTGACGTTCGTGCTTACGCACAACGCGGACAGGATATCGTTCGATCATCCTGTGTAGGTTGTGGTGTTTGTTCTGCTGTATGCCCAAGAGGTGTATTGCGTTTGGAAAATGGGCCGGAGGTTGATGAAAGAGCGACCGAAGAGCGGGCTATCCACATTGATTTGGAAGGAGTACGTTTATTAGATTAATTCGAATTAACGGAAATCGATCTCGGTATTATCCCCAATGTTTAGTCGTTGGCCCAGGCCTGTAATACTGGTATCATTCCCAATAACAGACCCTTCCAGCACGACTTCCTTTAGACCGGCATAATTGCCAATAATCGAGTTTTTGATAATAGCTGAGGAAATCTTTGCATGAGAACCGATGGTAACGTGCGGGCCAATGATGGAGTTCTTAATGTCGCAATTTACCCCGATGGTTACCGGATGGATAATGATGGTATTTTCATAATTGGGCAAATCTGTGGAAGCATAACCGGCTTTATCCAACAAGAGGGCGTTGGTTTCTAGCAGTACCTCTTTTTGTCCGCAATCAAACCAGCGATCCACGCGTAATATAGATATGCGTCTTCCACGCTCAATCATACCCATGAGCCCGTCTGTGAGTGGAAACTCACCATCTGTCCGGATGTTATTTTGGATATTATAATCCAGTGCATCCAGCAGGATATCAGGTTCCCTGATTTTATAAAAACCGACCATGGCCAAATTTGACATCGGAATTTTCGGCTTTTCTTCGGCGCGTATAACCTGTTCTTTCCGATTTATTTCCACTACCCCAAAACTGCCTGGTTCTGGTACTTCCTGTACGGCGATACAGGAATCAGGTGTACTTAAAAATTTATCAAAATCCAGATCAACAATGGTATCACCAAAAAATATAATAATTTCATCGGCTCCCCGAATCTCCTCCCGAGCCGTCCAGATAGCATGACCGGAGCCTTCTCTTATACCCTGGTTTACGAAGGTCTTTTTTAAGTCCGGGTAAGCCTCTTCAACAAAATTGCGGATCTTCTCTCCCAGGTATCCGATCACAAAGACAAACTCCTCTACCCCACAATCTGTAAGCTGATCAATAATAAAGGAAATAATAGGCTTACCAGCTACCGGGATCAGCGGTTTAGGTTGGGTATAAGTCAGGGGTCTGAGATTTGTTCCAGCCCCGGCAACGGGAATAATAGCCTTCATAGGGGCAAATACTTGAACAATTTACCACAAGATAATGCAAAAAATGACTCTCCTGTTTTGCAGGTTTTTCAAAAAAAGTCAGAAACAAACAAAAACGGCTGCCGGAATTAAATCCGACAGCCGTACTTTTTTTGAGCTCGTATTTATTACGCAGACTCCAGTGCAGCAGCACCACCAACGATCTCTGAGAGCTCTCTGGTAATAGATTCCTGCCGTGCTTTGTTGTAAGAAATCCGAAGTTCCCGCAACAATTCATCTGCGTTTTCCGAGGCTTTATCCATTGCAGTCATCCGGGCTCCATGCTCAGATGCTTGTGTGTCGAGGTTGAACTTAAAGAAAGATGTTTGCAAAATACTTGGAACCAAGTGCTCCAACAATTCAGCCTGATTTGGTTCAAAAATGTAATCTGCCTTCATTTTTTTGCTACCCTCCTCCACTTCAATCTTAGGCACTGGCAACCAGGCTTCACATTGTGGGAATTGCATAGCCGCATTCTTGAATCGACCATAAGCCACATCAACTGCATCATATTTTCCTTCCAGAAACTGATCCATCAGGGACTTGGAAATAGCTGTCACCCGCCCGAACGTGAGTTCTCCAAACAGATTGACATGGTCGGAAATGATATGGCAGTCAGCGTAGCGCTTTTTGAAGTACTCATTCCCCTTCTTACCAATCAGCAAGAGAGACAGGTTACCGGCAGCACGCACATCTGCATACTTAGATTCGATCGTTTTGACCGCTTCTTTGATCACATTCGTATTGAATGCACCACACAAGCCCCGGTTTGAAGTAACGACAACTACACAGGCACTTTTAACTACCCGATTCACCCCAAAAGCAGAGGAGGCATCTCCATCCAGGTTAGACAGGATGTTGCGAAGCATTTCATTCTGCTTATCTGCATACGGACGCATTTGTACAATAGCCTGTTGAGCTTTCCGCAACTTTGCTGCAGAAACCACTTTCATGGCTTTTGTAATCTGCTGGGTATTGTTTACCGAGCGGATTCTTTCGCGAACTTCCTTAAGATTGGCAGCCATTTATATCAGATTACATTCTGTTTAATCAAAAAGAATTCCTTCTTATTACCGGTACTGTGAGCTGATATCAGCTGCTACCTTTTCAACTATTTTCAGCATATCATCAGCAAGTTTACCTGCTGCAAATGCTTTCAATACTTCCGGGTGATCATGCTCCAGAGCTGTCAGGAATACTGTTTCAAACTCCTTCACTTTATTTACCGGCACATCTTTCAACAAACCTTTCGTACCGAGGTAAATGATCGCAACCTGTTTCTCTACTGATACCGGAGAGTATTGTGGTTGTTTCAGGATTTCCACGTTCCGCTTACCTTTCTCCAAAACAGCTTGCGTAGCTGCATCCAGATCCGAACCAAATTTCGCGAAAGCTTCTAACTCCCGGTATTGTGCCTGATCCAGTTTCAGCGTTCCGGCTACTTTCTTCATAGATTTGATCTGTGCAGATCCACCTACGCGGCTTACAGAGATACCTACGTTGATCGCCGGACGAACACCTGCGTTAAACAGGTTGGATTCGAGGAAAATCTGACCGTCAGTAATCGAAATTACGTTGGTCGGGATATAAGCAGAAACGTCACCCGCCTGGGTTTCAATAATTGGAAGTGCAGTCAATGAACCACCACCTTTTACCAGCGGATTTCCTTTTTCGTCTTTTGCTTTTGCCAGTGTTTCCGGCAAATCATTCATGCTACGTGCGATATCATCATTGGCGATGATTTTGGCAGCACGCTCCAACAAACGGGAGTGCAGGTAGAAAACGTCACCCGGATAAGCCTCACGTCCCGGTGGACGACGAAGCAACAGAGACACCTCCCGGTAAGCAACAGCCTGCTTGGAAAGGTCATCAAAGATGATCAGTGCAGGGCGGCCGGTATCCCGGAAGAATTCACCAATAGCAGCTCCGGCAAATGGTGCGTAAAACTGAAGAGGCGCCGGATCGGCTGCAGAAGCAGAAACGATCACGGTGTAGTCCATCGCGCCATTTTCTTCAAGCGTACGAGCTACCTGTGCAACAGTAGAGGCTTTTTGGCCAGATGCTACATAGATACAGTAAACAGGTTCGCCTTTATCGAAAAACTCTTTCTGGTTGATGATGGTGTCAATCGCAATCGCTGTTTTTCCAGTCTGGCGGTCACCAATAATAAGCTCCCGTTGACCACGACCAATTGGAATCATCGCATCGATCGCTTTGATACCAGTTTGAAGCGGTTCGGTTACCGGCTGGCGATAAATTACACCCGGAGCTTTACGTTCCAGAGGCATTTCGTAACGAACGCCTGTAATCTCTCCTTTACCGTCGATTGGCTGTCCAAGCGGATTAACTACCCGGCCTACAAATCCTTCTCCTACTTCAAGAGAAGCGATCCGACCGGTACGAGTCACCTTAGAACCTTCTTTAATACCTTCGCCGGAACCGAGTAATACAACACCGACATTGTCTTCTTCCAGGTTCAATACAATGGCTTCTACGCCAGATTCAAACTGAACTAATTCACCGGCCTGAGCATTGGTAAGGCCATAAACGCGCGCAATACCGTCGCCCACTTGTAGCACGGTACCCACTTCCTCCAATTCGGTTGCCGTACTGAAGCCAGAGAGTTGTTGCTTCAGTATCGCCGATATTTCATCAGGTTTTACATCAACCATTTTAACTTGAATTTATGGGTTAATAGTCTTTTTTAAAATTATATGGTAACTAACTAGTTAGCTACGATTTTCGAGACATACAGATTCTCGCTGAATTCTTTCTTTAGGTCGTCTAGTTTGGAGCGTACGCTGGCGTCATAGCGATTCCCGTCATATTCCAAAATAAGACCTCCTTTAATTTCCGGATCTACTTCTACCAGAAACTCAATATGATCGTCAGTAGTGCCGTTTTTCAGCAACTGCGCCTTAATAGCAGAAAGCGTGGCTTCCCCAATTGGCTCCGCTGTAAGGACGTGCACGGTTGACACATGTTTGATATGCTTGTATTGGAGCATAAACTCCTTGGCAATATCCGGTAAATATGGCTCCCGGTGTTTAAGCAGGAGAATATTCATAAAAGCCATGGTCATCTCATCAAATTTGCCTTCAAAAATGGCTTTTAAGATGTTCCGCTTTTTATCGGTAGGGACGATTGGACTTTTCAGTAACAGGTAGAAATCCCGGTTCTTGACAATACTTTCAAAAGACTCCATATCACTGGTCACCCGTTCGAGCTTATTTTGCTCAATGGCGAGGTCTAAGAGACTTTTGGCGTAACGAGATGCAAGACGAATTACAGACATGCTCTGTGCTTTTTTATTCTGACTAGTTCAGGTCTTTCACCAACTGGTTCACGTATTGTTCGTGTTCCGGTTGTGATTTCAATTCGCGTGCGATTACTTTCTCCGCGATATCCAGGGCGATGTTTCCAACCTGATTTTTCAGGTCGATCATGGCAGCCATCTTCTGATTCTCGATTTCTGCTTTTGCACTGGTTACGATCTTTTTCGCTTCTTCCTTGGCTTTATCTTTCGCTTCGTTAATGATCGTTTCCTTCGCTGCTTTTGCATCTTTCAGGATTTTCGAACGCTCTTCCTGAGCCAAAGCCAAAAGTGCCTCATTTTCAGACTTCAGGTTAGCCATCTCTTCCCGGGCTTTTTTAGCCTCGTCGAGTGAGCTCTGAATATCTGTTTCCCGTTCTTTAAGCGCATTAGAGATGGGCTTAAACGCAAAACGGCTCATTATAAACCAGAAAATACCAAAGATGATGGTCGTCCAGATGATCATACCCGGCTCCGGGCGAATCACTGTGAAGTCTGCTAGAAATAATGTTTGGATCATGGTTCAGATCGTTATATCGTCAATCTAGATGATGTTTACTTTCTTGAAAGTCGGCCGGCAACCAACCGTTGCCGAACCGACTGTCTGTTTTTGCTGACTCGGGTTTGTTAGAGGATATAGCCCAATACCATTGCGATAAGTGCAGCACCCTCTACAAGTGCAGCAGTCAGGATCATGTTCGCACGAATATCACCAACCGCTTCAGGTTGACGAGCAATAGCGTCCATGGCACGACCGCCAATCTGTCCGATACCAATTCCGGCACCGATAGCAGCAAGGCCCAAGCCAAGTGCAGTAAGAGAACCTCCCATAATAGGATAGTTTTAATGCAAGCCGGAGAAGTATTCTCCTGGTTCACACGGTTATAAAAAACAGTTCAAAAAGTCAATTCAATGCTCGCCGCCGACTAGTGGTGGTGAGGCTCTTCAATAGCAGCTCCGATATAGGAAGCCGCCAGAAGCGTAAATACAAACGCCTGAATGAATGCAACCAACAACTCAATGGCCATCATAAACAAGGTAAGCGGAATGGAAGCCGCAATACCTACTCCTGCACCAGACAGACTTTCTCCGGAGTTACCAAATATGAAAATCAACCCCACAAAACTCATGATTACAATGTGTCCTGCCGTAATATTGGCAAACAAACGAAGCATCAGCGTAAATGGTTTGATAAAAATTCCCAGCACCTCAACCGGTGTCAAAATGATCTTTACCCAGGCAGGTACACCCGGCATCCAGAAAATATGCTCCCAATAGTGCTTGTTGCCACTAAAGCTCACAATAAAGAAGGTGAATAATGCCAGCACCATAGTCACACCCAGATTTCCGGTAACGTTTGCGCTACCCGGGAAAAATGGAATCTGACCAATCAAATTCAAGCCCAGAATAAAGAAAAAGATAGACAACAGGAAAGGAAGATATTTTGAATATTTAGCTCCCAGGAAAGGCTTGGCAACTTCATCCTGAATAAACAGAATGATCGGTTCCATTAAACCCTGAATCCCACGAGGTGCTTCTCCCCGACGTTTTTTATAGGCCGTTGCTACACTCCGGAACATCCAGAATAGCAGCACCAGGCCAAGCAACATGGTAAATACATTCTTAGTAATAGACAAATCATAATAAGAAGTGATACCACCTCCAAAAACTCCCTGGTCAAGCGTTGACTTAGACTCCAGGTGGTAGCAGTTGCCTTGATAGCCAACTACATAATGTGCCTCTCCTTCCTCGTTAATCTCCGTTCCTACACACTCCACAGAAATTTCGCCCATCGGAAAAGATGTGTCGGCAATCCGATTCACTTCTCCATGCACTAACACATAGCGATCAATGGCCAGATTCCCGGTGCCGTGATGCCCAATATCAAATTTACTGGCCATCATCACATTCCAACCATGATCCGGAGCATATAGAATGCAAGGTAGCGGTACATATACCTCCCCAATTATATGAAAGGTATTTGCATCTCCAATGTGATGAAATGCTGTTGACGAAACCTCAAAGCCTTCTTCAGCTTCTCCGGAATCACAAAAACAATGCCCATGCCCGTGGTCCGCCTGACCAGCATGTTCCTCGTGACCAGCTTCAGCTCCCTGGTCATGACCAGCAGGAGAATCGTGGCCTTCTTCCACGTGGGTCGCTCCATCTGTGGCATGATTAGAGTGCTCATGGCTCTGTGCAATGACCAGTCCGCTGGTTCCCAAAATGAAGGCAAAAATGAGTAGTATGTTGCGCATAGTAAGGCACCTGTAAAAAAGAGACCGTTTTCAAAATCGCTGCAAAGGTATGGAAACAAGCCTGTTTAAAAAAACCTAATTCCTTTTTTTTAACACCTTTCTGAAATATTGGTTTTCAGTTGTTTAGCTTCTTTCGACAGCAGCCTCAAACCGGCATTTTGGAATAGTTATTTATAGGAAATTTTGTTCTCAAAATTTGACTCCCGGGCAAATAAGTTTCGGCTTACAATGACAAATACCGTAGAATCAAACGGTCAGCTCATCTTGCGGAAATCCGGACCATGAATTTGCCTGAGGAGCAGCAGCAGGTGCTATTTCTACCGGAATGGCAGTAAGTTGAACCATCCCGGAGTATAATTCTGCTCCGTCCGGCCCATCCGCTGCCAGAATATTTACATTTACACCTTTGGTTTCTTTCGCTACAGACAGGTGGGTAGCCTGGTGCCCCCAACCATGTGGCAAAGCCACTGTACCCGGCATGAGATCAGAAAGGAATTTTATTGGGAGACGCACTTTTCCGGTAGCCGAGATTACATCTACCATTTGTTTATTCTCCAGATTTTGGCGCGCTGCATCCTCCGGGTGAATATAAAGATAATTTGTGTGCCGCTCACCAGCCACAAATTCTTCAAAATTGTGCGTCCACGAATTATGAGTGGTAACAGCTCTCTTGGTAATAAGCCGAAATTGATTTGGCTGTGAAAGCTCTTTCGCAAAAAGAGCTTCCAATTTCTCAGCCTGCACCATCAATGAATCAGGGGCCAATTCGATCTTCTTACTTTTGGTATAAACCCGCTCCCCTAAAAAGGAGCCAGGATCATGCACTTCGCGCAAACGACCATGTTTTTGCTTCAATAATTTTCGGTAACTTCCCTGACCTGTTATTCGCAACAGCAATGAAAGAAAAAATTTCTGCGGAATGGCAGGTTGGCGACCCATTTTTTCCTGCTTTCGCGAATGCCGCCAGCGACTAAACTCCAACAGTTTTTGGGCAATTCCGGAACCAAAAAGATTTAATCCGGCGGCCTTGGCCAAATCCAGGTAAATCGTTGCCTCGTCCCGCTGCTCCGCATCTGTTTGAACGATGGCTTCCGTAGCCTGTAAATACGGTTTCGCCTGAAGACCAAGCATTAAGGGAAAAATAAAAGGCAGATCAGGCCGCTCCATCGGCGAGGTGCAAGGCAACATATAATGTGCCAAAGCGCCCGTTTCTGTTGGCAGAATATCCAGCGTCACGAGCAGTTCCAGTTTCTGGAAAGCATCCCGCAGCCGATTGGAATTCGCCATGGTTATGAGTGGATTGCCCCCTGTTACAAAAAGCGTCTTTATCTGTTTTTTGCCGGGCGTCAGGATTTCATCTGCCAAAATAGCTCCCGGGTAAGCATCATTTACCGAATGCAGGTTTCCGACCCTGGAGCGATCCGGACGCATCAGAATACCATTTTTATTCCCAAATTTTAAAAAGTTCATCACACCTTTCCCGACAAGGGTACCTCCCCTCCGATCCAGATTCCCCGAAATCGCATTGATACATTCCTGTATCCAAAAGGCCAGTACGCCATTTCCACCCATATTTACGCCCGTAGAGCAATACAATGCGGCGCCATCTGCTTCGGCGTAAGCCTTTACCATTTGCCGTAGCGCATCAGCCGGAATCTGTGTGACGGTTTCCGTCCGCTCGGGTGTCCAGTCACGAGCCAGAACTTGTAAGTCCTCCAGGCCATTCATGTATTGCTTTACACGCTCCCTGTCAACGCCTTTAATCCGGAGCAATTCGTGTAAAAAAGAGAGGTAAAAGAACACATCCGTACCCGGTCGGATAAACAAATGACTCCCGGCCACTTTTGCACTTTCCGTTTTACGGGGATCCACAAAAAATATCTTACATCCCCGACGCTCCATTTCCTTCAGGTGCAGGCTGGGGTTGGGTACCTGCAAAAAGCTCCATTTCGAAACAACGGGGTTGGCTCCCACAATAATCAGGCAATTGGTATGGTGCAAATCCGGAAAAGGCTGGGTAAACGGGAAGCCGTATAGTTTTTCCGCTACAGCGAATTTATTACTACAATCCTGCGTGGCTGAGGCAAACATACTTTTTGACCCGACGCCCTGCATAAATCCCTGGGCAAAAACCGGGTGCAACACACCAAAACCGGCGGCTGTGCCTACATACATGGCAATAGCATCCGGATCAAAATCAGCCCTTAGTTGTTTTACTTTCTGCCCGATCTCTGCTAAAGCCTGTTCCCAGGATATCCGAATCCATTCCTTGCCAACGCGCTTCATAGGATAGCGCAGCCTGTCTGGCGACTGAAATAAGTGGTGTTGCTTCAATCCTTTCGGACAAGCAAATCCGCGTGTGGTCACATGATCGTTGTCCGGTCGTATTTGCATCACCTGGTTTCCGTCCATACTGACTTCTAATCCGCATAGTGATTCACAAATCCGACAAAAAGTGTGTTTTGTAGTTATCTCCGCCATCAAACAAGTTTAAGCATTATCATCCAGATTTTCCTCTGGTGGAGGCACCCGCAAATCAGGATGCACATGGTCTTTTTCAAAAGTACACCAGATACATTCCGGCTTGCCACAGGGCGTAAAATCATGCGCCCGAATTCCCTGATATACTCCTTTTACCAATTTCCCGAGCCGGGCTGTTTCTGCCGGCCCCATCTCCACATCCACTTCCTGAAACACCCCAAGATCATCTGGTTCCAGATAGGTAATACGTCCTTTATTTGCAACCGGACTTAAGACGCGACTCTGCTCAAACAGCATTTTGTAAAAAACCAACTGGCGCCAGTAACTTCCACCCTCTTCATTCCGATTGCTTGCCGGCCGTGTTCTTTTGGCATCGTATCGTCCTGTCTTATAATCAACCAGCCTCACCTCTGAATCTGCAAGATATTCTACTTTATCTATTACGCCTTGCAGCGGAATTCCCTCCCATTCCACTTGTCGAATATCCACTTCTACCTGAACTTTCCGGCACCATTTGGACAATCCTTGTTGGTAGTGATGGCGCAGGTATTTTTCGCCCATAGTTAATCGCTGTAGAAAATGAGCGGGAGTAAAATAAAATCTGGATTTTTCCATCTCCGATTTAAAATGCCGGATCAAATCTTCTACTTCGGGAAAGGATCTGGATTTATGCCCCAGCATCCGTTCAAATAACCATTGGAGGCTATTGTGCATTGCCGTACCAAAGCTGGCTGCTTCACTTGGCAGCCGCGGAACCCGCAGCAAATGTTCATAAAAAAAGCTAAGCGGACAGCGGAGATACGTATTCATGCCCGACACAGAAAGCGCAAAATCATCCAGCAAACGCTCTATCCGCTCATAATCATAAACGGGATGCTGCACGATTTTTATCTGTTCTAACAGCAGCTTACCTGCCGCTGCCACAACCTCTGGATTCAGGCTGGCCTCCCGATACAAAACACTCTCCGATTCCCGGATTTCTTCCACAAATATAGGGGGCTGTTGTGCTTTCCCTTTATCATTAACCTGCGCAAAAGAAACCTGAAGTCGCTCCTTAGCCCGTGTGAGCGACACATAAAACAATCGCCTACGTGCCTCCAGCGCATCTTCCTCTCCACTAAAGGTCAGTGTATCCGGGAAGGAAAAACGATACTGACCACTACTGCGTCGCGGCTCCCAGCTCTCCTTGACACAATCCAGGATATACACATGCCTAAATTCCAATCCTTTTGATCCGTGTGCTGTGAGGAGTTGTACCCCACTGGCAGAAGGAAGCATATTTCGTTGTTCCAGAATAAGCAGGTTGGTATCCATCCGACGCAGTAACTCCAACGCATCTTCCAGATCCATGCGTGGGTTTCTGGCCGCCTGGTGGCGAATAAATTCCTGCAAGGCAAGAATATTCCCCAAATGCAATTCGCGTTCCGAATCTTTAAAAACGTCGGTCAATAACCCGGATTCGTTGAGTACAAACTCCAAAAACCGAGGCAACAAAACCTGATCCACTTCCAACAGACAAGTGTCTAATATCTGAAGGGCAGCTTGTATTTTATCGGGTGCCTCAAGCGCAAGTGACTCCAACACTTTCGGATCAGCCAGCCAGCTGCGCAGTGGCATTTCGGTCGCACTATAATCCCGGCCTCTCGCAAGACTCAACTTCCCCAGGTCAGCCGGTCGGATTTGCCAGTGCTTAAAATGCAGCATTCGGTACAGCTGCATGTCACCACTTCCCGGACGGTAGCGTTCAGCAGAAATATACTCCAGCATTGTTCGGATGCGCTTCACAATAGGCGAATCCAGCGCATTTGGTTTCCGCTTTGTCTGGAAGGGAATACCTTTCCGGCGAAGCAGTTCAACCAATAATTCTGCCTGCCGGTGTTTGGCATAAATCACTGCGATTTCGTCAAGTGGCACCCCTTGTTCAGCCGCCTGTTCAATCGCATGCACAATTCCGGCAGCCTCCTCAAGGCGATTTTGATATACCACGATTTCGGGCTGCATATCCGATGTTGCCAGCGGTCCGGATGCTTTTAAAGTCTTTTCCAGCCCCAGTTCAGACAAAGCCCGGATCAGGCGTTTCTCGTTTTGAAGAATTAGTGTTCCGGAGGCCTCCAGGATAGCAGGAGCAGAGCGGTAATTTTCCTGCAAGACAATGGTCTTCAGGTGACCGGCATAAAGCTCATAGAAGTCCGTAAGGTTTTTCAGCCGGGCGCCCTGAAATTCGTAGATAGACTGATCATCATCACCAACGATAAAAATGTTCGGATTTTCCCAGAAAGCCAGTAATTGTTGTAAAATCTGGTTTTGAGAACCGTTTGTATCCTGGTATTCATCGACCAGTAAGTAGAGGTATTGTTCCTGATAATTTCGCAAAAGCGCCGGATACTGCTTAAAGGCATTCAAAACCCAGAGGATCATATCCTCAAAATCATAACGCCCGCGTTTATCCAGTCCCTCCTGATAGGCACTATATAAAGGTACTGCAGCTTTTAAGCGATTCATTTTCTGAACCTCCTCCGCATACAGGGCAGTCTTCAACTCGCCCTTTACCATATCTCCCCGATTGACTTTATATAGAAAATCAGGCCGCTGGGGCAGTAATTCCAGATACGTTTCAATCTGCTGGAGCACTTCTTTCTCTTCCCAGTTTTCACTCTTCATGCGCTGGAAAAGATCCTGCAGATGACGCTCGTAAAAATATCCGCCTGTGGAAACCCGGCGCATGGGATGATCCGCCGGAAGGCCATCCAATAATTCACGTACGATTTCAATCCGCTCTAATTCATCCAACGGCTCTAAATAGTGCCGGCCAAAAAGAGAGAGGTTATCCTGAATAATCCGATTGCAAAAAGAATGAAAAGTAAAGATGTGAATCCGATGTGCAGTCGGACCGATAAAGTCTAACAGGCGGTTTCGCATAGCGATGACGCCTGCATCTGTAAAGGTCAGACACAAAATATTATTGGGACTCGCATCTGTCTCCATCAGTATCCGACCGATTCGGGCTGCGAGGATATGGGTTTTCCCCGTACCCGGCCCGGCCACGACAAGCACCGGACCTTCAATTTGGTCCACTGCCATCTGTTGGGCAGCATTGAGGCCCTTCAGGATAGCATTAAAAAGTTGATTTTGGTCGGCAGCTGCCATATTAAGTCTCCGTGGCTGCATTAGCCAGAAGATCCATATCTCTGACCAACAAACGTTTTCTGTTGAAGGTCAAGATATTCTTATTTCTCAATTCATTCAAAACTGTCGTAACAGTTTGCCTCGAAGTTGCTGTTAGATTAGCAATTTCCTGGTGGGTCAAAAATTTCCTGACAAGCATCTCATAGCCGACCCGTTGACCGCGTTTGGCGACCAATTCCTGAATGAATTCAATAATACGACTTCGACTGTCTTTAAAAACAAGAGACTCCAGGCGCCGTTCCATTTCCAACATACGCGATCCAAACATGCGCATCAAAAACAAGTTTAAACTGGAATGTTCCCGCATCATAGTTCGCATAACTTCTACCGGAACAACACATATAGTGGTTTTCTCAGTCGCCTGCGCAAAGTCTCTTCGTTTTGCTTCTCCAACCATGGAGAGGATTCCAAATACTTCTCCCCGCCCCAAAATGGTTTTGGTGATTTCCTTTCCGGTATCAGAATAGCTTCCGATTTTCACCTGACCATCAAACAAAAAATAAATTTTATCCGATTGATCCTCCGGCAAATAAATGTAATCTCCTTTTGAGAAAACCTTCTCTGAATGGAGATCTCCCATATCCAGTTTCTTCGGACAAAAAACGCCGGTGACGTCAATATTTTCTAAATACCAAAGAGATTGTTCCTGCATAGTGGTGGCAAATTGCTTTTTACATAAAACTTGAACACTCTCTAAACAACATCAGAAAAAATCAAGTTGGATATTATGACACTCAACTGTTTTGAAGCAAACAAATAAACTCAAAACATCAAATTGAATGTGCCTCAACAGAAAGGGTCTGAACTATTATTCATCTTTATCCTCCTGGAGGTCAAAGCGCTTTCCAAATTCTGCAATCAGCGGATTTTCTTCCTTCATTAACTGCAGTTTTTCTTTATTAGTCAGAAGCTTCTTTGGTTTCACCACCTCTACTGCGGGTGCCAGAGATTCATCTATTCGAAACTCGCGAATCAGGCCGGGCATATTCAGTTTTTCCCGAAGGAAATCCATCATTTCGTCTGCTTGCCTAATTTGGCTCTCCGAAAATTTCCTACCGACAATGACAATCATTTTTCCGTCTTCGACTGCCAGCTCCGTTTGCTGCATGACTGCTTTGAGTGAGTCGGATTCTACCTGATCGGCAAATGCAGCCCAAGCCATTTCAACATCCTCTTTTCGGAGTTCTGTGGGCAACAAGGCATCATCCGCGGCTGATTGTTTTATTTCTGATTCAATCGACCTTAAATCGATCTTCGGCGTGGAAAACTGTTTGCTTTTCGGACGGGCAACAGGAGGAGCAGGCACAGGCTCCTTGAGCGTCGGGGTTTCCGCTATTGGAGCGGCCACAGCTTGAGGCTCCGGAGTATTGAGCGTTTCTACCTCAGCTACAGGCGTTTTCTTTACTGTGGCGGGTGCTGAATCAGATTCGTCAGCCGTTTTTTTTTCCGTGATTGGAGCTGCACCCAAAGAGACACGTACTGCACTTGGCAGAAAGGCCATTTTCATCAGACACATTTCCACATGCAGCCTTTTGTTACGGGCCATCCGAAAGTTGATGTCGCAAAAGTTGGCCAAATCGAGTGCGCTTAGGAGCAAACTCTCTGGTGTCATAGCGGCCTGATCCTGATATTTTTTCTTCAAACGATCGCCCGCTTCCAGCAAAGCCCAGGTCGCAGGATCTTTACAAACCAGCAGGTTTCTAAAATGGGCGGCTAATCCATTAATAAACACATCTTCCTCAAAACCCTTTGTCAGAATTTCATCAAACAATAACATCAAGCCGGAATAATCCTCCGAAAGGAGCGAGTCTGTAGCTCGAAAGTAATAGTCGTAGTCAAGTACATTTAGGTTTTCAATAACATCCACATACTTCACGGATTTACCGGAGAAGCTAACCACCCGATCGAAGATAGACAGCGCATCCCGTAAGGCACCATCTGCTTTTTGACTGATCACGTGCAGGGCTTCCCGTTCAGCCTCGATCCCCTCTTCTTTGCATATATTTTCCAGATGGGCCACCATTTGGGGAATCTGGATTCGTTTAAAATCAAAAATCTGACAACGGGAGAGGATGGTCGGAATGATCTTGTGTTTCTCCGTTGTTGCCAAAATGAATATGGCGTAGGGAGGCGGTTCCTCCAATGTTTTCAGAAAGGCATTAAAGGCCTGTGCCGAAAGCATGTGTACCTCATCAATAATGAACACCTTAAACTTCCCTTGCTGCGGTTGGAAGCGCACCTGCTCAATCAGCGCTCTGATATGCTCTACGCTGTTATTAGAGGCTGCATCGAGTTCAGTAATGTTGAAGGAAGCATTTTGGTTGAAGGCCTCGCAACTGGAGCAGGTATTACAAGGCTCGTGATCGGCACTCAGATTTTGGCAATTGATCACCTTCGCCAGAATCCGGGCACAAGTGGTTTTTCCTACTCCCCTCGGACCGCAAAACAAAAAGGCATGTGCTAAATGATCGCTTTGTAAGGCATTTTTCAAGGTTTGAGACACATGTTCCTGTCCTACCACGTCAACAAAACGGGTAGGCCGATACTTTCTCGCCGATACAACAAAATTACTCATACAATACTTCCACCTTTTGAAACTAAAGCGATCTGCTTGTGATTGTCATAAAGGTAATCATTGCCAGAGAAATTATGACTGTTTGCTTCCGCGGATCTGACTTCCCAGATGCATCCGATCCTGGAAATCAAAAAATCAAGTTCCTTGTTTTACATTTGTGCGTCCTAAGTTCTGATTAAATCCTGCTTATGAAAATCGCAATTGCTCAACTCAACTTCCACATTGGAAATTTTGAAGGAAACCTCCAACAGATGCTCCGATCAGTAGAAGAAGCCAAGACAAAGAAGGCCGATCTTATTTGTTTTAGCGAACTCTCCACTTGTGGATACCCGCCCCGCGATTTTCTGGAATTTGATGACTTTATTAAGTTGGCCGAAGCTACTGTTCAAAAATTGGCCGATGTAGCGCACGGAATCGCAATCGTCGTTGGATCGCCCAGCCGAAACCCCGTGCCGGAAGGAAAAGACCTCTATAATTCAGCTTTCTTCCTGGCCGACGGCACCATCCAACACGTACAGCATAAAGCACTCCTGCCTACTTATGATGTCTTTGATGAATACCGCTATTTCGAGCCCGCTTCGGAGTTTCAGGTGGTCGAGTATCAGGGCAAGCGCATTGCGCTAACAGTCTGTGAAGACATCTGGAATATTGGCAATGAAAATCCACTATATACTATTTGTCCGCTGGATGAATTACAACATCAACAGCCAGATTTTATTCTCAACCTATCTGCTTCGCCCTTTAGCTACATACAGGCCAACCAACGCACCCAGATTGTGCAGGCCAATGTAAAACGCTATCAAATTCCAATGTTTTACGTCAACCATGTAGGCGCACAAACGGAGTTGATATTCGACGGAGGTTCCTTGGTAGCTTCCCCTTCCGGGGAAATTTTTGACGAACTCCCATACTTTGAGGAATGCCTGCGGGTCTATGATCTGGACGAGGTAAAAAAAGGTGGTCGGCAACACCTGCAGACACGCAACAAAATGCAACTCATTCACGACGGACTCCTCTCCGGGATCCGGGATTATTTCAATAAACTCGGATTCAAAAAAGCCATTTTGGGCTTATCCGGAGGCATCGATTCTGCCGTAACAGCTGTACTGGCAGCTCGCGCATTAGGGTCGGAGAATGTGCATGTATTGTTAATGCCTTCTCAATTCTCTTCCGATCACTCAGTGGATGATGCTCGCAAATTGGCCGAAAACATGGGATTGAGTTATGACATCATTCCGATAAAAAACATATACGATAGCTTCCTCGATACGCTGGCGCCAAAATTTGAGGGCTTGCCTTTCAATATTACTGAAGAAAATCTTCAGGCACGAGCCCGGGGTGTTTTACTCATGGCTTTCTCCAATAAATTTGGGAATATTCTCCTCAACACCTCCAATAAAAGTGAGATGGCGGTTGGTTATGGCACCCTCTACGGAGATATGTGCGGTGGTTTGTCTGTTATCGGAGATGTTTATAAATCAGAGGTTTTTGAGCTGGCCAGATATATTAATAAAGATGGAGAGGTGATACCCGAAAATACCATTACCAAGCCACCTTCAGCCGAATTACGGCCTAACCAAAAAGACAGCGACAGCTTGCCGGATTATGATATTTTAGATGAAATCCTGTTTCATTATATCGAGAAGCGGGAAGATCCAAACGATATCATTGGCATGGGCTATGATGAAAAACTGGTCCACCGGATTTTACGTCTGGTCAACATTAATGAATTTAAGCGCTATCAAACAGCTCCGGTTTTACGAGTCTCGCCCAAAGCCTTCGGAATGGGACGCAGAATGCCGATAGTGGGCAAATACTTGTCCTAAAAGGAACCTGACAGCTCCAAAAAGGGGCTGCTGTAAACTGCAGCCCCTCATCCCATGAAAAAACTATTGAACGCTTATTTTTATTCATTCATCGCCGCCTTTTCCGGCACAAAAAAATAAAACTCCTTATTGGTGCCATCAAGCAGATACACCACCATATAGTTTCCGGGGTTTTTAAACTTCCCCTTCAGCAGATACTCTCCTGCATCTAATTTCCCCCACTTTTTTATACGCTTACCCTCCGGACTTTTAATAACAACTTCCTGCACCTGTTTATCAACAACTAAAGTTGCTGTCCCTGTTTTCTCTCCAGATCCTTCTACCTGATAAATACGCACAGGCCCAATCGGATTCCCGTTTATCCGAATGAAATCATAATAATAAATCGTGGCGTTGGCACGTGTACCTTTTATCGTTACGTCTTCCCCATCGTCAGATGATCCACAACCAACATTCAAAATGGTATCATTATTATTGATGATAGTTGAAGGACGCTTCAGACCCTGTTCATTTACCGGCAGTACCTCTTCTGAATAACCGCCAGATTCAAAAAGCATGGCATATTCGATAATAACCGCTTTTTCCAGGTTAATACCCGCCTCAAGAGCAACATTACATCGATTTTCTTTATCCGGCTCAACTACTACACCTTCAACTCGCGTTTGCATATAACCTACATAAGAAACCTCGATATCATATTGCCCGGGCGCTAGTGGAGAAAAACTGTAATTTCCATCAAAGTCAGACTGGACGCCCGTTTTGTAGATCTGATTCTGGTAGATTTTAACATTGCAAAAAAGGATTGGTTCTCCGGAGTCCAGATCTGTAATCTTTCCAGATAGAGAGGTCTGGGCAGATAGACTAATCGCCAGCCCCAATCCCAGTAAACTGGGTAGTAATTTGTTTTTCATAAGCTTTATATTATATACTTGTTTGATCGAACCAAGGCACGCCCGGAGCTAATCCCGATAGCTATTAAGATGAAGAGAAGTGGAAACAGATTCAATCTTAACTCATTGGTCAATTTGAACTGTTACTAAAACAAAATCAATTTCTAGTAAACCGGTAATAAAGATTCATAGGTAGTTCCATCTACCTGATGACTTACTATATAAGTCCCATTTACGAAACCGGTTATACGGATCGGGTATTCTCCTGGCTTCAACTTTCGCCATCGCTTGACTAATTTTCCACTTGAATCTGTTAAGCGTACTTTTTTGATTTCCATATCCACAAAGAGCGTAACCCAGCCGTCTTCCTGCCCTGTAGTTTGACTCAGATAAATTCCTGCTGGTGAAGGTAGATCAAGGTTAACTCGAACACCATCAATGTAATAAATCCTGCTGCCTGCCGCAGACCCCCTGATAATAATCTCATCCTCGGGCTCCGCACCAGTTTCCTGCACATGACCCACAATACCTACTGCACGTCTCGGAGGAATTGGTACAATTTGCGCTGCCGTCAATGTATCATCTGGCTTTATTTTTTTATACCCATCATTAATAATAACCTCCCCGTGTTCTCCTGATTTAATATGAATATCTAATAGATTCTCCTTTCCTGCTTCCACCTGCACATCCTCTATCCAATGATCCGGATATCCTACATAAGAAATTATAATATCATATAGTCCGGGTTCTAGTGGGTAAAACCTGTAATTCCCGTCAAAGTCGGTCTGGACGCCCATTTTAAACACCTCGTTTTCAAACAATTTAACATTCCCAAAAAGGATAGGTTCTCCCGTTTCCTGATCCGTCACCGTCCCAATCAAAGAGGTCTGCGCTGACAACTCAATCACAATAATTAAGGCCAATAAACTGAGTAGTAATTTAATTTTCATAGCTATCGTTTAGTAAGCATACCCCTCCCATTCGGTATAACCCGTTAATAAACATTCCAGTAAAGTGTAAGTAATAATGTGGTATGAACTAGCGAATAACCCTGCCCCGTTTATCCAACTTAAAGGTCATCCCCAAATACATATCTTCCTGATCTATTAGCGGAGGAGAGGGCACGTAAATGGGCAAACAACAACAGTCCCAATATTCTGCCTCCAATTGCGGATTTATTTTGATGGCTTCTCCAGCCACTATTTCTAGTCCGGTCAGGAGAAACTCCCTTAAACCTATATAATTGAGTCGAATGTCATATACCCCTGCTTCAATACCGGATATCCGGAAATTCCCATCAAAATCTGTAGAAGCCCCGGTAACGACAGCTCCATCCTGAAGCAGTACCACATTTGCGAAAAGAACTACCTCCCCACTTTCTTTCTCTGTAACAGTCCCCTCTATAGTCGCCGTCTGACCAAAAATCGGCAAACTCAACACACCGACCAGCATTAATAGGATTCCGCGTTTCATTTTGTAAAATTTTAATTCACTATCTGGCGGAGACTCTAATTCGAATTCTTAATTTCCTTCGCTTCGCTCAAGTTTAACGCGTTTGAATCGTTTAAAACGTTTAAATCGTGAACTTGTCTCCATTAGACCGGGCGCAGTCCCTAGACCGCAAAGCCGACAGGCAAGCTAGACCAAGCCAAAGGCATAGACCTAAATTTTGAACTCAAACCCAAACTCACACTCCCCCGATAGCTATCGGGGCAAACTCAAACTAATTAAATAGGGCCCACCAAACACAAATGCGCTGGTGAACCCTGGCAACCACATTGATTATGAACGCTTACACAACTTCCATAGCTTTATATCAGGGCCGGGCTTTTGTCAGCATCTTCTTTGCCCTAACTGTTAACAAATCTACCCCCTGATTGACCTGAAAACCAACCGCCTTTTCCCATAAGTCAGGTTTCTGAATCACCAAATGCATTTTACTCTGCTCCGAACTTCTGTCATTGGCTTTATTTATCCCCTATTCTGTTTACCTTTGCGCTTTCTTTTAAAAAACCACAATTCTGTATTAATCAGGCCCTTACCGCAAAATTTTCAGATTCATGACAGACAAAAAAATTCAGTCCGCCCTGATATCCGTATTTTATAAGGATGGCCTGGAGCCAATCGTACGGGAATTAAACCAACAAGGCGTAAAAATTTACTCCACCGGTGGTACACAGGATTTTATTGAAGGCCTCGGAATTGAAGTGACTTCTGTAGAAAGCATTACTTCCTATCCGTCTATTCTGGACGGCCGGGTAAAAACCCTGCACCCTAAAGTATTCGGAGGTATTCTCGCACGCCGCGAACCCGCGCACCTCGGCCAACTGGCTGACTATGAAATCCCGGAAATCGACCTGGTCATAGTAGATCTCTACCCTTTTGAGGAAACAGTCGCAAGCACGACCGATGAAGAAACCATCATCGAAAAGATTGATATCGGTGGCATCGCCCTAATCCGGGCAACAGCCAAAAACTACCAGGATGTTACAGTTGTACCTTCCCGGAATGAATACGCTTATTTCCTCGATGTCTTGCAAAAAGGCGGTGGAACAACCAGCCTCGAGCAACGGAAACACCTGGCTCGCAAAGCATTTGGAGTCTCCTCCCACTACGACACCGCGATTTATAACTATTTCAACGCCAACGGAGAAGAACAAACTTTCAAGCAAAGTATCACGGAAGCCCAAGTCCTGCGCTATGGCGAAAACCCACATCAGGATGGCTCCTTTTATGGCAACATGGAGGATATGTTTGAAATCATTGGAGGTAAATCCCTGAGTTATAATAACCTGGTGGATGTAGATGCAGCAGTTGGTATTATGCGCGACCTGGCAGATGGAAATCCGGCTGTCGCCATCCTAAAACATACCAATGCCTGCGGAGTAGCTATCCGCCCGACCCTTACACAAGCCTGGAAAGACGCATTGGCAGGGGATCCAATTTCTGCTTTCGGCGGCATCCTGATTACCAATAAGTCTGTTGACCTGTCCACAGCAAAAGAGATCGATAAAATATTCTATGAAGTACTTATTGCACCCGGCTTTGATGCCGATGCACTTGAGCTGTTATCCAAAAAGAAAAAACGCATCCTACTTCGTATAAAACACTGGGATGTTGCCCCCAAAAGCTTCAAAAGCTTGTTAAATGGCGTGATCGAACAGGATGCAGATCTGAAGACCGAAAAAGCGGAAGACCTGCAGACCGTGACCAAAAAAGCACCTACTGAAAGTGAAATAGCTGATTTGTTATTCGCTAACATCTGTGCCAAACACCTGAAGTCTAATACCATCGTTTTAGCAAAAAACAACCAATTACTAAGCATGGGCTGCGGACATACCAGCCGCGTGGATGCCCTAAAACAAGCAATAATAAAGGCAGCCGACTTTGGTTTTAATCTGGAAGGAGCAGTGATGGCCTCCGATGCTTTTTTCCCCTTCCCGGATTGTGTCGAAATTGCTCATGAGGCCGGCATCACAGCGGTGATCCAGCCTGGAGGTTCTATCCGGGATGAAGATAGCATTGCCTTTTGTGATGCCCATGACATGGCGATGGTCACTACCGGAAACCGGCATTTCAAGCATTAAATTGTATGCCTTTCGGCGAAAAGCCGTCTAAACAAAACAGATGCCTAACTTGCCCACCAATATGGCCGTCGATGTTGGCAACAGCCGGATTAAATACGGCTTGTTTGCCGGAGATCAATTGCTCCAGACTGGTGTATTGGATACTTATGACACGCATGAGCTACAGCACCTGGCATACAACCATCAGGTGAAAAATATCATCATTTCATCTACCGGTGCAGACACAAGTCAGATCCGGCAAAGACTGGAAGCAGATTTTCGGACAATTTCACTAGATCATATCACCCCTTTACCGGTGAAAGTGGCCTATGAAACTCCGGAAACCTTAGGAAAGGATCGGTTGGCAGCTATCGTTGGTGCGAGCCACTTGTTTCCTGAAAAAAACTGCCTCGTGCTGGATGCAGGTACTTGTATCACCTATGATTTACTCGCAGATGGCGTTTACCTGGGAGGAAATATTGCTCCCGGATTGCACATGCGGTTGAAGGCCATGCACGAATTTACTGCCAGACTCCCGGATATTACACCGGGAGAAATGGGACATTCAGTTGGCAAGAGTACAGAAACAGCGATTCGGAATGGTGCCCAATGGGGTATTCGATTTGAATTGGAAGGCTATCTAAAAACCTGGGAAACTATTTACGGCTCTTTAGTCGTGCTTGTTACAGGAGGAGATGCTGCCTTTTTTGATAAAATGTTGAAAAGAGAGATATTTGTGAACTCCCATTTGGTCCTCATTGGATTAAATAAAATCTTGAACTATAATGCATAACTTTTGGAGCAGCGTTTTCTGCGGCTTTTTCCTTTTGCTTGCTGGTCAACTGATTGCGCAGCCGAAAGATAATTCCCCATACTCGCGCCTGGGTTTGGGCGATCCCGTTCCCCAGGCTTACAGTGCAAATCTTGGAATGGCAGGCCTTTCCGCCGCCTTTAACAATCCTTATCACCTGAATCTGCGTAACCCGGCATCACTGGGATTCCTACAAACTACCTCTTTTGAAGCTGGCCTGTATGCCAAGTATGCTTCTCTGGATGGAGGTAATGATGGATCAGCAGGTGTTTGGAGTGGGAATTTGCAGTATTTGGCACTGGGTTTCCCAATGAGTAATCCGATAAATCAGGCACTCGAACGAAAAAAGAAGACCTTTAACTGGAGTATGGCCATTGCCCTGCAGCCTTATACAAGCGTCGGATATGATATTCAAACAACCGACGTAGTACCTGCTTTTGATACAACGATAAATATTTTTGAAGGTACTGGTGGTTCCAGCAGGCTCGTGTGGGCAAACGGCTTCCGCTACAAAGAACTCTCCCTTGGTTTCTCAGCAGGTTATCTTTTTGGCAAAATCACCAATTCTCGACGTGTCTTCTTTCAGGATCTGGGCATTGCCTACCAGGATGATTTTGAAGACGAAATCAGTATTCGGGCATGGACACTCGACCTTGGCGCCCAGTATAGGCTATGGCTTAAAAAAGCAGAAGAAACGCCGACCAGAGGGGATAAAAGCATAACCTTTGGTATATTTGGAAATCTTGCCCAATCTTTTAAAACCAACTCCAGTAAACTCTACGTAGGTGTAAATGGCTCCTATCCGGATCTGGATACCCTCGTAATAGAAAATGATGTGGAGGGTTCTGGTGTTTTGCCATCTACAATTAACTTCGGATTGATGTACGAATCCTTTCAAAAACTTAAGTTAGGAGTTGATGTCAATTTAGAAAACTGGAGTGCGTATGAAAACGATGCAAAGCCGGAGGTATTAAGTAATACTTACCGGATTGCAATTGGGGGTGAGTACATTCCGGATATCACCTCCTACAATAGTTATGCAAAGAAAATGAGGTACCGATTTGGAGGCTTTTATGGCACAGACGCCAGAAGCTTTAATTCAACCTTAACATCTTATGGTGTAACATTAGGGGTAGGTTTACCTGTTATACTACAGCGGGGACAAACATCATTTGTTAATCTCGCTTTAGAGGCAGGGCAATTTGGCTCCGCAGAATTTATCCGGGAAACATATGTGAAAATGACACTTGGATTTACTCTTAATGATAATAGCTGGTTCTACAAACGAAAATTTGACTAAAATGCTTGCTAAAAAATCTCATAAGTTAAGCTTTGCGCTACTGGGTGCTGCGCTACTTTTTACCCAAACGTTGTCTGCGCAATGTGAAAAATGGATTGGTTCTCCGAATGAGGAAGAAGCCAAAGAAGCGCATGTTGTGTATCGCCAATTTGTAAAAGGCGAAGACTTCGATCAAGCTTTTGATTACTGGAAAACAGCCTACACGCTGGCTCCTGCTGCTGATGGCCAACGTGCTTCTCATTATATTGACGGCCGGACTATCTATATGAATTTGTTTAATAATGAAACAGATGAAGCTAAAAAGAAGGAATACAGCGCTACTATCCTTCGGCTTTATGACGAACAGATTCAATGTTATGGCGATGAAGCCCGCTTGTTGGGTAGAAAAGCCTACGACATGTATTATTCCCTTCGGTCACCTTACAACACCTTACTACCTGTTTTAGCCTCCGCATTGGAAAAAGGTGGAAACGAAACAGAGTATATCGTGCTGGAACCCTATGCCAACGTAATCGTTTACGAATATCAGGGTGGCCGAATGACGGCAGAACAAGTGCGTGAGATTCACGACAAACTTTATGCCGTTGCCGATTATAATATTGAAAATAATGACGAGTATGGCACATCTTATGAAGCCACAAAAGCCCGTTTAGATGCTGCTTTTGGACCGATACTCTTCGAAGTTTTTGATTGCGAATACTTCAAAACAAAATTTGAACCCCTCTTCCGCGAATCACCAGATGATTTTGAAAAGACCAAGTATTACTACAATGTAATGGTCCAGCAAGGTTGTGATGAGGGTGATCCACTTGTTATGGAGATGCGTGCAAAATTCGAGGAAGTCGTGGGCGCAATCAATGAAGCTATACAGGATTCTCTGTTTGAAGTATATCCGGAACAAAAAGCCCGCTGGTGCTACGAACACGAAGATTATTCCTGTGCGATTGATGAATACAAAAAAGCAATCGACAAAGAATCGGCTAAAGGTGCTGCTGCTGATAATGAAAAATTGGGTGAGTGGAATTTCTCCATCGCGTCCATCTTATTCCGGAAGCAAAAGCAATATGGCAGCGCAAGAGATTATGCGCGCCGGGCAGCTAAACTTCGTCCAAACTGGGGACAACCATTTATGCTGATCGGTGATATGTATGCCTCTACCAGCAGCTCCTGTGGAGACGATGCCTGGGAAAAGCAAATTGCGGTGTTGGCAGCGCTCGATAAATACTCGTATGCCAAATCTATTGATGGTAGTGTTTCTGAAGATGCGAATACTAAAATAGCGCGCTACAGCGAATACAAACCTGAAAAACAAGAAGGGTTTATGCGGGGTATCCAGGAAGGCCAAACAGTAACAGTAGGTTGCTGGATCGGAGAATCCGTCCGCGTACGATTCAAATAAAACAGGTGGTCCGGGATTCCTTACCGAACATCCTCTGACACACATTGTTATACTTAAAGAGCATCGTTCACGCAAATCGAACGATGCTCTTTTTGTTTAGGCGATGCGCAGCGCATTTCCTATCTTTCCTCAAAATTCGTTGAACAACTTGCTATGAATACCAAAATCAAATTTGTCGCATTCCTCCTATTGAGTACCCTGGCATGGGCCTGTACACCTAAAACGGGACCTAAAGTTACCGAAACACCTGTGGAGGAAACAAAACCGGCACCTGCAACTCAGCCGAATCCGGATCTTAGTCCCTGCCCCAATTTTAATGATGCGCCAGATCCCCAAACAGCTATGGAAGACTTCGTTGTCTATCGAAATTTCATGAAGACTGGCGATTGGAATGAAGCATTTTCTTATTGGAAACAAGTCTATGCTGTCGCACCCGCTGCGGATGGCCAGCGGAACACGCTACTGGCAGATGGTATCAAATTTTACCAGATTTTTGCTCAAAATCAGGCCGACTCGGTTATTCGGGAAACCTATATTGATCGCATTTTCGAATTGTATGACCAGATCGAACTATGCTACCCGCAGGGCGGGTATATCGACGGACGAAAAGCCTTTGACCTGTATTATACCTACCCATATAGAGCAACACCACAAGAAATTTATGCCCTGTTCAAATCCTCCATCGATAAAGATCAAATCGATGCCCAGGATTTTGTAATCAATCCATTTACGGCCCTGCTCGTTGACCTCCATACCACAGGAGAAGTATCTACCGAGGAAGCTCGAAAATATACCGTGTTGATTCAGGAAATTATAGCGAATGGCACGGCAAATTGTGAAGGGGAAGCCTGCGATCGTTGGCTGACTGTCGAGCAATATGCTCCCCTACGGCTCGAATTCTTCGAGACAATCCAGGGTTTCTTTGATTGCACTTATTATCGGGATAAGTATTACCCGGAGTTCCAGGAAAACCCAAATGACTGCGACGTTATTCGCACCGTTTACAGTCGCTTCAAATGGGGAGGCTGCGAAGAGAGCAGTCCGGAATTTGCCGCTATTATCGCCGCCGCGAAAGATAAGTGCATCGAAGAAACAGCTGTCGAGGGAGGTTATGCAGCATTGAGAGATGCTAAATATAACGAGGCTATCAATCTGTTTAAAAAAGCGGCCGCAGACGAAAGTGATAAGACAAAAAAAGCCAAGTATATCCTACTTATCGCTAAAATCTATTTTAGCCATCTAAAGAATTTTGCTGCTGCCCGTCAGTATGCACTTGATGCCGCCAAAATTCGTCCAAACTGGGGCGAGCCTTACTTGCTGATTGGCAGATTGTATGCTTCCAGCGGAGCCCTCTGTGGCCCGGGTCGGGGCTGGGATAGCCAAATCGTTACCTGGCCGGCCATTGATATGTGGAACAAGGCCAAAGCAGTGGATCCATCTGCTGCATCCGAAGCCAACAAGCTGATCAATACTTACACACAATATATGCCCGGAATCGAGGAAATTTTTCAACGGAATTTGAAAGAAGGACAATCCTTTTACGTGGGATGCTGGATACAGGAATCAACTACGATTCGGGCAGCACCGAGAAACTAGTGTACCAAAAATAAAAAAGGGCGACCAAATGGTCGCCCTTTTTTATTGGCAGCAATCTGCACATTCACCCTGAATCACCAGGTGAATGCCGCTTATCTTATATCCATCAGGCAAACCAACTTTAGGCGCATCAACTTCTTCAATGCAGGTGGTTTTTCCACAAGCTTCACAATGAAAATGGGCGTGTGAGTGGTGGTGTTCATGTTCCGGACAACCGGATTCACAAAGCGCAAATTTTGAGGTTTGGGTGCCATCTAATGCCCGGTGGATAATGCCTTTTTGCTCGTACGTCTTTAATGTTCGGTAGAGGGTAATGCGATCTACATCCGCCAGAGCATGCTCCAATTGCTGATGAGCAAGTGCAGTCTCACTTTTCAAAAAAAGATCAAGTACTTCCAAACGCACATTCGTTTTGCGAAGACCATTCTTTTCTAATATTTCGATTGCTGATGCCATGTAAAATTGAACTTGTCGCACCTAAAGTTAAGCATTTCAATATTCTCAACTCCACAAACAACAGAAAAGCAAACAAGATAGTTGCATTATCAAGACCGGGTTTCTAAAAATAACAAGGCTCAGAAGAAAACGCAATTGACATTTCCTTCTGAGCCTTCGTGTCAAATAAAATTTGTCAGCGTGACTTGATTAATTTCGGATAATCCGCTCTGAATAGGTTTGATCAGCCGTTTGAATACTTAACAGATATAGACCAGCATCCACTCCGCTTAGATCAAGCTGGGTATTTCCGTTTACCGTTCCGCTATACAGCAAGCGACCAGTTATATCAAACAACTGATATACCATTTCAGCGCCATCTTTTGATTCAATCAACAGGTAATCCTGGGCAGGATTCGGTTGCACACTAAACGGTTTTTCAACGAGCTCATGCACTGCTACTGTTTCGCCGACCTGTACTTCATATTCAAAAGTCTCTGAACAACAGTAATTCTCTGTTGTCAAAACGATTGTATATGTTCCATCTTCCGGATAATCATAAGGAGCAGGGTTGCGCTCATCCGTTTCATAACCGTTTCCGTAATCCCAATGCCAGGATGTCGCATAACGCGATTCATTGACAACAGAAACTGTATTACCATCCTGTTCGAGTGTAAAAGAGGTAGGCGGACTCAAAAGCATTGGGCCGCAAAGGCTCTCTATACCAATAAAAACTCCTGAATCGAAAACACCATCACCTGCATCTGCCACGGCAATTTTCACATGGTACATGCCATCGCCCATGGCGGTAAAAGTAGCCGGTAAGGGCGTAGTAAAGCCGTCGTAAACCAATGTGGTTCCAGATTGCTCCTGATACGGAACATAATAGATATCATTCATATCGGCATTAACCGAATTAATAGCAACTGCATCCGTAGTACCAGGAATAAGCGCAATATTATCAGTAGTTACTCCATCTGATAACCAGAACGCAAAGACATCATTAAATGCACTGCCAACAAATTCCGGGTATTCCTCCGAACCAAAAACGTATTCAAAGTTTAGATCGCCCGGCGTACTAACCAAAATATCAAACTCCAATATAGCTGCATCGAATGTTTGAAAAGGCACCACCAGGGCATCCAAATCTGCATCTCCGGCAGTGCTGTTGTTTGCACTTGCAAAAACATCCGCGGAAGCACTAATAAGGTTTACGTCACCAGTTGATAAAACAATACCGGCGTTTAGTCCTAAATCAGTATTAGCCCCTTCAAAAAAGCCCATACTAGCTGGTCCTCCGTTAAATGTTACATTGGATGGCGTGACACATGAGTTGTCGAAAAAATCCATAACCATCTGCTCCGCAGTATAACCCGTATCAATAAATACGACCTGTGCCTGCAATGAACTCGATGCCAGGATTAAAAAAAAGAGGAAGTAAAAATTAGATTTCATTTAGATTGATTTTCATTAGACTTGTCCAACTGGGCATGAATGAGCGAAAGCGAAGCAAATTTTATTTTGAACAAGGCAAAAAACGTAGACGATGCCTTAGCATCGGCGAGGCTTTTTAACGAAGTGCAAGATAAAATTTGTC
>JAGQWR010000228.1 GCA_020437105.1 Saprospiraceae bacterium | reverse complement strand
TACGGCCAATTCGTTTAATAAATACCCATTGCCATTTGGATCACATCTTTGGCAATGCGACGGTAGCAGAAACTTACGGACTTGGTTTGGAGATTCATCGGGGCGAAATACCTGTCCTGGAATCCGCTCCACGGGTTTGTCAGATGTATGGCCTTCCTTATCCGGAACCTTCTCCGGCGCCTGAACACTTTATTGAAGAAGGCGATATTATCGAATTTGGAAATACACGCCTGGAGGCTATTTTCACACCCGGACATTCGCCTGCATCCCTATCCTTTTATTGCGAGGCCGATCAATTCCTGATTGCAGGAGATGTGCTATTTTTTCACAGTATTGGCCGTACAGACCTGCCGGGCGGCGATCATCAGACCTTGTTGGATAGCATTCACCAGAAACTTTTCCCCTTAGGCGATGAAGTCGTTGTCTATCCCGGACACGGGCCAAAAACAACGATTGGAGTCGAGAAGGTTCACAATCCGTTTTTGCGGTAACTCAGGAAAAGAGCGTTCCCTGCTCCACACCCGGAAGCTGCCGAAAAGAGCGGCGGTGATGGATGGTGATGCCATATTGTAAAATGGCCTCCCGGTGTGCCTTGGTGGGATAGCCTTTATTTTTATTCCAGTCATACTGTGGGGAACTCTTATGTAAGTAAGCCATCCGTTCATCCCGATGTGTTTTTGCCAGGATGGATGCTGCAGCGATGGATCTAAATTTCCCATCTCCCTTAATGATACATTCGTGGGGTATTCCCGGAAAGGGTTTAAACCGATTACCATCGATAAGCAGCAGTTCTGGTTTTAGCGCAAGGGCTTCTACTGCGCGATGCATTCCTAAAAACGAAGCCTGTAGGATATTTATGGAATCAATTTCTTCGACAGAAATAAAGGAGACCCCCCAGGCGAGGGCTTCGGCTTCAATAATGGGTCGGAGGATGTCGCGTTGGTGTTCTGTTAGCTGCTTAGAATCGTGCAGCATGGGATGATTGAAATCTGGTGGCAAAATAACGGCCGCTGCGACTACTGGTCCGGCGAGACAACCTCTACCGGCTTCATCACAACCGGCTTCCATTTTCAGCGGATCAAAATAAGCAGCAAGGGGCGATCGCATAGCCATTCAACGCAAGTTTTGAATTGGCTGGAAAGATAGGGAATGTCTGTTAGAGGGAAAGGATTGTAAAATCTACTCGTCGATTTAGTTGTCGTCCTTCGCTGGAGTCATTTGGCGCAACCGGCATACTTTCGCCAAATGCTTTATAAAGTGTTCGGGTTGGAGAGATTCCATTTTCGCTTAGGTAATCGATTACAGCTTTTGCACGCTTCCGCGAAAGGTACATATTGTATTGCGTGGTACCCCAGTCATCGGTATGTCCGTTGATCTGGATTTTCATTGTCGGATTTGCTTCCATGATCTGCACCAGTTTTTGGAGTTCTACATTAGACCGGGGATGCAGTTCCCATTTGTCAAACTCGAAATACAGGTCCTGAAGGGTAATGATTTTACCCAATTCCAACTCGACCAGTGTGAGATCATCCTCTTTTATAGGTATGGGCAGTATCGGGGGCACCTTTCTCAATTCCACATCATCTATATAGAAATAAGCAAATTTAAAGGAGTCGTCCTCTACGGCTTTAACCTGGGTTTCTTTATCGGAAAAAAAATTGCCGATCAACAAAAATTCGGCTTCGGTCGCGGCGGTAAAATTTCCGGATACACGCGTCCATTGGTCTTCTTTGGTATCAATAATATCTGTTGCATAGACTTGTGGGTCAACATCGATGGGTTCATCCGTGACCTGTTGGAAACTGGTCTCTGAGAAAAAGAACCCAAGATTATTGATCTGGAGTGATCGGGGCAGGTTACTCACCCACATTTCGACATAATACTGTTGGCCAATTACGAGGGGTTCGATCAGTTGAATCTGGATAAACTCGCGGCAATGTGGTTTTCCATCTTCACAGCCATAGACTGTAATTCCGGCCATTGCGCCACCGCTATGGGGTGCTTGTTTTCCGAAGCCTTTTTCCGCCCAGCTTTCCGGCACCCGCACTTTTGGGCCAAACACATCCGGCGAGGCGCCGGTTGCTGCAGACCAAAATTTCATGACCCGGGTAAAGTGTTCACCCTTATAGAACCAACCAATTGGAGAGGCAGAAAATCGTTCAAACCCTGGATTTGGAACCAGATTACCAGATTCTCCAATCTCTGGTAATTGGGCAAGACCGTTGAAGGATAAACTCAGAGCCAAAAGAAGAAGTATAGGCGTTTTCATAATAATACCTAGGGGATTAAAAAAAGCTTTTTGATTTTGATCGTCCAGGGATTTGAATAACGATTTGGGGGATAGATTCCTTATATGAGAACGAAGGATTAATAAAAGGGAACAAAATTGGGGACCTGTCAGGTTGGGGACC
>JAGQWR010000227.1:1486-3585 GCA_020437105.1 Saprospiraceae bacterium | reverse complement strand
GTAACGTTGCTCTTTGCATTATTTTACAATTTTAGAAAGAATAAAAAGATCAACACCCAGCTCCATATCAAAAATAAAGAGAACGAACTCCTGCTCAAGGAAATCCACCATCGGGTAAAAAATAACCTCCAGACCATCTCCAGCTTACTCAGCCTCCAATCAGAAAGTATCAGCGATAAGAGTGCTTTTGATGCGATACAGGAAAGCAAAAACCGCGTTACCTCTATGGCCTTACTCCACCAAAAATTATATCAGGGGAAAAACCTTGCGGCTATTGAGATGCGCGACTATTTTGAAACAATTGGAAAAGCGATCATCGATAGTTTTGGGGAAAAGGCGGAAAACGTTTCCCTTGAAATAGATATGTCAGAGATTGAATTGGACGTCGATACTGCCGTTCCGATTGGCCTTATTACCAATGAACTGATTACCAACTCTATAAAACATGCCTTTCCCAATAAGCGAAAAGGGCAAATAATAATTACCCTGACCCAAGAAAAAAATGGTTTGTTAAAATTGAATATCACGGATGATGGACAAGCCACAACCAACGAATCAGTCGCCCCAAAAGAAAAGGGGTTTGGTACTTTACTCATTCAATTACTGACGACTCAACTGGGAGGAAAATTAGAGAAATCGACCCAGGCAGGTACATCCACCATTATTCAATTTCCACAACAGGAGAAATCGGTGGCTTAATAAAATGCTAATATGACTGAAAATATTTCCCCGAAAATTCTGATGGTAGAGGACGATATGATCATTGCCGCAGATATTTCTATGCAGCTCACCAAACTCGGGTATGAAGTCGTAGGGATAAATACGCGGGGAGAGGATGCGCTCAATACTATTGAAAACAATCGGCCGGATATCGTCTTGATGGACATTATCCTGACCGGCAAAATGAATGGCATAGAAGCGGCCCGGATCATTTTGGAAAAATTTCAGGTGCCGGTGGTTTTTCTGACTTCCAATTCGGATGACGCGACTTTCCAGCAAGCGCTCACTGCAAAGCCCTACGCTTTCATTTCCAAGCCTTTTCAAAAGTCGAATTTGGAACGCACCCTTAAGTTGGCCCTCCAGCGGATCGCAGTGGAACGAGAATCGGAACCCGTCATCGAATCCACTGACCATGTATCCACAATGGATGACCGCCTTTTTATCCGGCACAAAGATCAAATGGTCAAGGTATTGCTATCGGAAATTTTGTACGCTGAAGCCGATAGAAATTATTGCAAAATACACACTGAAAAACAAACCTATCTACTCTCTGTTCCCTTGAGGAATATTGAATCCCAATTGCCCGCCACTCATTTCTTTCGCGTCCATCGTTCCTTTGTCGTCAACCTCAAAAAGATTGATGCGATTAGTGAATACCACGAATACCTGACCATCCAGTCCCATCAGGTTCCCATTTCACGCAGATCGAAAGAAGAAGTGATAAAACACTTGAAAATGATTTAACTCCAAGCTCTTACTTTACCATTCGGAAAGTGATTCCTGCCGCCGGGAAGTTACCTCTGATTCCCATCCCAATTCCACCTACCTTGAAATTTGAACACACACTTAGCCAATACCGGCAATGAAAATAATCGCTATGCCTACCCGACGAGCGCCCAAAATACTAATCCTGGAAAGTCAAATGATTATTGCCGCGGATGTGTCGCTACAATTTTCAAAACTAGGTTATGATGTAATTGGAATCCACACCCGCTCAGAAGATACGCTAAAAACCATTGAAGACAACCGCCCGGATATTGTTGTAATGAGCATCGAATTGCCCGGAGAAGAAAGTGGGCTAAGGACTGCCCGGATTCTTTTGGAAACGTGCCGAATCCCGGTAGTATTCATAAGCGCTAATACGGATAGGAAGATTTTTAAAGAAGTTATAGCTGCTCAGCCTTATGCTTTTATTTCCAAGCCTTTTGAAAAAAAAGACCTGCAAAGAGGGATTGAAACTGCGCTCAATCGAATGGTTGCGGAAGGGCTTTGGGATAAAAGGTATAAAGCGGATTGGATAAAATGCCACTGAGTTTTCCTTCTCAACCGTTCGGACGACAAACACTACCACTCGGACAGTCCCTCTAAATCAGGATGGC
>JAGQWR010000227.1:0-1473 GCA_020437105.1 Saprospiraceae bacterium | reverse complement strand
ACTGCACTATATTTGAAGTATGGGTTTTCTGTTTTTTAAAACCCAATACTTAACCTAAAAAATGAAAAAATGAAAAAGCTATTTTTGCCTTTGTTAGGGCTTTTATTACTTGCCGCTTGTCAGAAGGATTCCTCCTCGCCCGCGATCTCTGAGGGTATTGAATCGGAGATTGAGGTAGCTTATGACAACCTCAGCGTTAACAGCAGATCGCTGGTATACGTCAATTTGGAAGCCGATAATTTGGTTGCCTACATCCAGGGCTTGGGGCTTTCTTCTTCGGTAGAACGGGCTATAACCAGAAGGCTGGATTTGGCTGTCCGCAGATTCCGTGATGGCGCCAGCACCAGTACGGTCATCAGTTCCCTGAATAGCATCATCAGTTATGTAACGAACCAGAGCGGCCATAACATCCCTACCGCTGATGCCGACTACATCATCGCCCAAATACAGGTGCTGGTAGACGCGGTTAGCAACGGTACTGCAGCATACTGCACCGACGGTGACAACGATGGGGACGGCTCTGATTGCAACGAGGATTGTGATGATGATAATCCAGCCGTCTACCCCGGTGCTGCCGAAATTTGTGGCAACGGCATCGATGATGATTGCGATCCATCTACACCAGATATCGTTGACAACGATGGGGACGGCTATAATTGCAACGAGGATTGTGATGATGATAATGCCAACATTAATATTACAGTATGTGATGCAACGACTTATAATAATGAAAATTTGTCTTCCGGAAACCTGAATGGACAAGATGGATGGATATCAAGAGGCTGGGTAAATGATATACCTGCGAGTTACATAACCAATGTGGGTACTGTACAGAATGGCAGTCTTGGACTTAAATCGGTTAGCGGTGGATCAGGAGTTGGTACCAGCGGGTCTAAGTTGGAGAATTCAGATTGGCAGATGCCAGACAACATCGTTTGTGATGAAGGCGCCTATTTTGAATTTGAAGGAAAGATCAATCAATATGGTGTTATGTTCGGCCCAGGATATGACCAGAATAATGATGGTGAAATTGGGATTTTCAGAGGCCCGGAACGGGAATGTCCTGTATTCTTTTGGCTTTCGGCCGCTTCGTCTCCGATTTGGGGCGTTAAATTGGTATCAGGAGGAGATGTATACAATGCAGCTACCGTTGATGTGTCTAGAGTGGGCGCTATAGGAGACCGTGTTAAAATCAAAGTAGTAATAGATTTCCAGGCAAACGGAGGCGCCGGCTCAGCCGATTGTTACTACCAAAATTTGACAAATGGGAATTCGGGTTACCAACCCATTGCCGGGTTAACAAATGTCCCTCTAGCCTTAGACTTTGGAGCTACGGATAGCTCAAACCCTGGTTTGTGGAATGGTATGGCTTACCACTTTGAAGGCCTTGGGGCCGAATTAGACAATTTCACATTTTCAAATTGTAAATAAGAGCACAGCCCTAACCCTAGGCTAGTGCGCCGGGAACGAAAT
>JAGQWR010000226.1 GCA_020437105.1 Saprospiraceae bacterium | reverse complement strand
GCTTCACGGTCTAGCTCGCCTTTGGTATTGCGGTCTAAGGGCTGCGCCCGGTTTATAGGTTAGAGTTTATAGTTTAGCAGTTGCTACTCGGCCTGGGGTCGATTTGTACAATTCAGAATTAAAAATTAAGACTTATTAATTGGGTTATTGTACTGAATGATTTACATCCCCAATTTTTATAGCAGTAAAATCTGCAAGGAGGTCATCTTCGTTTAAATTGGCATAGTTTCGCCATTCGGGAAATAGCTCCTGCCAAGGATCAAGTGGATTTGGAAAAACATAATCCGCATCGACAAATCTCCAGCTGGTATTATTCGGAAAACTGTTTTCAAGAAACAAAATAACTTTCCGAATCTCTACGATATCCAAAGTACTTACAGTGCCAGAGTGATTTGCATCTGCAGCTATTATTTTATATGGACTATCCAACAGATTTACGTCCAAAATATGCTGTGAAATTAACACGATATCATAAGTAGTCACTCCATTTGTCGGGTTTACATCTAAAAGAGGCGTTAAAATATAGTCAAATCCTTTAGGGAAGTAAAAGCTATATAAGCCATTTATATCGGTCGTTGAATAATCAGCCCCGCCATTCACATCAATAAATACATCCTTTACAGGAATGTCTGCATGAGTTGAAATATTCCCAAGAATAGTGGCCGTATCCGGATTATTTATGCAGTACCCCATGTCATTTAACACCGTAATTTCCATGACACATGAATCTTGCAGGCCGACTTCATCCATAGCCCATAATTGAACCTCATATTGACCGATATCCGCACATGTCAAAGTGAGCAATTGATCTGAAATGTTTGCAGAAAAGCTGAAAATTAAATCTTCTGAGCAATTGTCAAAACTGGCTAAATCCAATTCTTCTGCCTGAATTTCTACCGCGAGACTTGATGGAATTTGCACATTAAATACCGTGTGACAAAATGCAACCGGGGGCTTGCAATCAACAATTGAAAAATAATAATCTTCATATGTCAAACCACCACAATTATCAGTCACTTTATAATTCAACCAATAATCTCCGACACCTACATCTTCAATAATAATATTAGTGGTTAGGTCTTCAAAAACACCAAAAGAACCTGTAACAGTCACTTCATGATCCGTCGAACAATCATCAATTATTTGTGGATAAGGAATAACAAAGTCCTTCATGCATGAATTACCAACAATACAGGTATCAAGGTCTAATTGAATCTGAGGATCTCCATCCGGATCTACCAGAATCTCTTGCTGATAGGTAATAAATCCGTCTGCGATTCCCGGAGTTCCGGAGTTATTATAACCTGCCCGAAAAGTGCGTTCATCCTGATCGCCATCACCATCCCAATCCACACCTAAATCTATTTCCGAAAACCCATCTTCCAGATATAAATCCAGGTTGTCCGGGTTATAGGTACACCAATTAATTACGATCCAATCCCGATTAATTTTATAGCAGGCATTAGGAACCACATAAAAATAAGTGTCTTCATAACTAAATGCGATTAATTCACATTCATTAAAGAAGATTATTGGCTCGCCCGGATCATTTCCCTGACCATTTTGGTCGCACTGAATAACTGTATCTACTGGAAACGCTACCACCCAATCTCCAAGATGCTCCACTGTTAATACAGACGTGCAACTCGCTTCCGGATGTGCCGGGTTTTCATCGACGGCTGTCCAATATCGGATAACAGTACCTGCTGTACATTCATCTAAAATTATAGTTACTTCCAAGCTGGTTGTGAATGAACATTCATCATAAAAAAATACACTCCCAAAATCATCTAATACTTCAAAATTTTCATTTTCCAGGGAATCTAAATACTGCGAAGTAAACGTTCCGCAGTCAATAGTCTGGGGTGCCGGACAAGTAACAATAAATGGAGGAAAATCATCTTCAACTGTCACTTCAAATAAACACTTATCAAAATTACCTGAGCAATCGTAAACCAGTAACTCCAGCTGAATAGGACTATTTATAATATCCGAACAACAAAAATGGATGCTATCTACAAAAACTGTATCGTTGGTTCCCAGACAGGTCGTATCAAATCTGCGAACTTCTATATTATTTAAACAAGTCTCGTCTGAACTCCCCGCATCAAAATAATTAGCCGCTAAAAATGCCATGCCCATATTATTTAATGTGACCGTTGACATCGTATCACAAATAGCAATTGGCGGAACGGTATCCGCCAAAAAATTAGCGCTGAAAGCAAAAAGAATGGAGCTGTTGCAAAGAGGAAACAAAAGAATAATAAAAGCGATTTTAAGTTTCATTTGGATTATAATTTATCTCTACCCAATCGAAAGCATTTTGGGCTTTTTACCTTTTGCTCTTTGTACTACGTCGTAAAAAAACGTATCCGCAGGTACACTTCCACATTAAATTACAGAAAAGGGGTCGAACTACCAAAAAACAGGCTAAAAACACGAAGATTGTGGGTTAGTGGTTCAGTGTTACGAGTTAAACGATTTAAACGTTTCAAACGCGTTAAACAGGAGCGAACTTGGGTCGATTAGGGCTTTTAGCCCTTTGGTATATTCGGTCTTTCAGACCGGTGGGTCTAGGGCCTTTGGCCCGGTCTAGTGGCCTGTCGGCTTCACGGTCTAAGGGCTGCGCCCGGCTTATAGATTAGAGTTTATAGTTTAGCAGTTGCTACTCGGCCTGGGGTCGATTTGTACAATTCAAAATTCAAAATTAAGACTTCAGAATTATTGTTCGGTCTTGCAGACCAGCAGGTCTATTTATTTCCTTGGGCGGAAATTTAGTCGAGACTGTGTGATTAGTTTTGGACAGGTGTACAATTCAAAATTAAAAATTAAGACTTAAGAATTATAGTCTAGGGCCTTTGGCCCGGTCTAGTGGCCTGTCGGCTTCAC
>JAGQWR010000225.1 GCA_020437105.1 Saprospiraceae bacterium | reverse complement strand
ATTCGTCTGAGACGAATAACCGGCAGTAACGATTTAAACGGATTAAACGATTCAAACGCGTTAAACAGGAGCGAAGCGAACACTCATTCAAAATTTAGCATTCAAAATTCAAAATTCGTAAGTTCGTGTTTGAATATTTTATGGCTTTCGCCGAAAGGCAAAAAAAGCAACTATGCTGCAGGCAAGACAACTAACATACGCATACACTGGAGGCACTGCTATTACTTTTCCGGACTTGAATTGCGAAAAGGGCGAACAATGGCTGCTACTGGGGCAATCGGGAAGTGGTAAAACGACCCTGCTCCATCTGCTCGCCGGATTACGTACACCGACTTCCGGAATGATACAAATTGGAGAAACTCCTATCACGAAGTTGGCACCTTCCAGATTAGATCGCTTTCGCGGACAAAATATCGGGATCATCTTTCAACAATCGCATTTTGTGCGTGCCCTGACAGTCGGAGAGAATCTGGCACTTGCCCGCACATTGGCCGGCCTTCCACCGAATCCGTCTCTGATCAGCGATTTACTAAAACAACTCAATATTCTCCATAAACTGGATGCGCGTCCGAATGCACTAAGTGTCGGTGAGCAACAAAGGGTTGCCATCGCCCGGGCACTGGTCAACGAACCGCTCATTATTTTCGCAGATGAACCCACTTCGGCACTCGATGATGAAAACGCCGATAAGGTGATCAATCTCCTGAAGGAATCGGTAAACGCAGCCGGCGCGACCCTGTTGATTGTCACGCATGACCAACGATTGAAGGATCAGTTCGTAAAAAAAGTGGAACTGAATTTTTAATAAACTCAAACTCCCTCCCCTCCATGTCTATCATAAAACTTGCCTGGCGAAACCTTACGAATAAGCCTTTGACCATGGCTTTGAGCCTCATCCTTTTTGGCTTAGGGGTAGGGCTGATTTCGTTGCTATTTTTATTGCAGAAGCAATTAGAGGAAAACTTCGAGCGCAACCTGGCGGGTATTGATTTGGTTATCGGTGCGAAGGGCAGTCCCTTGCAGATGATCCTGTGCAGTATGTATCATATTGATGCGCCAACCGGGAATGTGAGCCTGGGTGAAATCAGGCCTTTTTTAAATCCCGAGCATCCTCTGATAGACAAAGCAATTCCCTTGTCATTGGGAGATAGTCATGAGGGCAGCCGCATTGTGGGCACAGATCCGGAGATTCTGGAATTGTACGGTGCAACGTTGCAGCAGGGGAGTGTTTGGGAGAAAAACTTTGAAGTAACGGCTGGTGCGGGTGTGGCTAAACGGCTCGGACTGCAAATCGGGGATACGTTTCGATCTTCGCACGGATTTACCGATAATGAAGATATGCTGCATGAAGATGCAAAGGCCTTTAAAGTGACGGGTATTTTGGATCCTTCGGGTACGGTGCTGGACGAGTTATTATTAACAACCCCACAAAGTTTTTGGCTGGTCCATGAGCATGAAGAAGCCGATTCGGAAGAGGAACACGCACATGACCATGCGCATGAATTGGAAGACGAAATCCCCAAATCGCTGTTGGAAGAAGATTCCGAAAAGGAAATTACCTCTTTATTGATCACCTTTAAAGGTCGGGGTTTTCAGACACTCAACCTGGCACGAAATATTAATGAAAATACCGATTTGCAGGCTGCCAGTCCGGCGATAGAGATCAACCGACTCTTTAGTATGATGGACACCGGCGAACGGGCATTGCGCATTTTGGCGATTATTATCATTATCGTATCCGGACTGAGTATTTTCATTTCCCTATACTCTTCCTTACGTGATCGCAGATACGAGCTGGCGCTCATGCGGGTGATGGGAGGCCGACCGCTTACGTTGTTTATGCTTATTATCCTGGAAGGGGTGCTGTTATCGATTATGGGATTCCTTTTTGGGATGGTTTTGAGTCATGTAGGCATGTATTTTCTGGCTGGTGCTTTGGAAGAATCCTATCGCTATAATTTTTCTGCCTGGCAATTTCAGAAAGAGGATGTTTATCTGCTGATCGGCTCATTTGTATTGGGCATGCTGGCGGCAGTGATCCCGGCGATTCAGGCTTCTCGCACGGATATATCTGATACATTGGCCGGCACCTAGGTCATTTTTTGTTAACCTGGGATTTGTGCCCTAAGTGCCTTTTCATAACCTTCGATTATCTTGCGAAGTCCATCGGGTGGTGTCATAGGATTCAATGTTATTTCGATTGTCGAAAAGCCACAATTTGGGGTAGGTTCATCTTTGTTGTCCTCTTGTTTTTTTGAAGGGAAGCTGATCATTAATGCATCATCTTCAAGGGATAGTTCCAGTGTAGTCGTCACCTTGACCTCTGAAATTTTGGACATACTCACCGGAGCGATAGCAATAATAGGAACCTGAACATCGTGTACTTCGACTCCCTTTGCTGTCACATTCGGATACTGGATCGTGACCGTTTTGGGCTTCAGTTTGGAAAAATCTCCCGGAGAACCTTTGGAACCAGGTTGGGTTTTATCCTCAGATTCTTCAAAATAAAGCTGAAGTAACTCGGTGTTTTTTTGTGCCAGGGCATCATTTGCTGACAATACCGAATGATAAATGGAATGGATGAAGTTATCAAATCCGATCATAGCTCAGGCGTTTTTGGATTTTCGGTATATTTAGCAAGGCTTACTTAATCCGGGTGATCAACTTTTCTGTTTTTTGATTTCTTCGAGTTTTTCCAAAGCCTCTTCTGCGCGGGGTACTTCCTGTCCGGATATACCTATCTGTGCCTGGCAACCGGGGCATGCAAATTGTGCGCCTTTGATTAATCCGATTGGATCGAATGGAATATTTGTTTTACAAATCGGGCATGGCATACTATTGCTAAGAGATGAGTTTGACATTTTTTTATTTTTTTAAGTCTAAAAGGTTAATAGAATGCGAATCACTTGATACTCAGATGAAAATCATTTTTCGCGAAAGCGGTAAGAAGCTCGGAGTCGTAATTTTTAGGTGGGCAGCATTTCCATCATTTATAGATTGAAAATGCTACCCATCCAGGTGAAATCTAAGTTTGGTTTGAAAGGTTTACTTATTCTTTCCTGTACTTAGAGGTGTTTTAATTGTCTTGGTTTCCCGGGAGACTTCAATGGTTTCTGTTTTGGCTCCAGCTCCGGAAACTTTCAAGTTTTCAGTAACAACTTCCGTCTCTTCACTTAAGACCGGCATGGTGATCGGACTAATAGCGTTGGAGAATGCATTAATAATTGTAGTCACCCCTGCCGGAAGTGGTAATTGTCCGGCGTGTACCGCTACTGAATATTGAGCGGAGTTGCTCTTTTCGTAATGCGTGTCCCTGGAGGAAGAAGTGGCACTATCATAACTCACACTGCCAGTTATAGTTGCAGAAAAAATACCATAACCAATTTTGGCCTGGAAGCTTGATTCAGCTGCCATGGCTTCCTCCGATTTTTCATTGGTAGTCTCTGAGAAACTGGATTTAACCTCCATGTCAAATTTGATATCTACACTATCAACCGCCAGGGAATTGAGCGGAATGATGGTGAGCAAAGGTACCTCAAAGGTGGTTTCAACCACATCGATCTTTGGTTCCTGGTTGGGAACCGTCGGGTCAACAGGTACGAGTACCCCGCGTTTAAGGGTCATAGTTACCATGATAGGGGTGTAGATGTTGGTTGCTTCGTCATAGTTAAAGCAAGTATCCAACATGAACTGGGTCTGAGTGGCCGCCATCATGGAGTTTGCTTTCGCTGCTGCGTTCAACGGACCACCGATAAGGTCATCCATTGGGAGTCCGGTAAACTGTTCCGCCATCGAAATGAGGGGAGGATTAGCATCTGCCATTAGATTGAATTTAGAGAATTAACGAAATGATTATTTGCCTTTTCGGGTTGTATTTTTGCGGAACATTTTTCGAACAAAACAAAGGTAGGTGGGAATTTTTTTGAGCAAAAGGGTGTTTTTACCCATTTTTTGAATCGGTTATTATCTGCAATTCAGGCTTCCAGGACGGCTGTTTCATATTCGTTGATTCGTGGTTGAGTGTGGCCACAGGCTACAAGAATACATCAAAACAAGGTGAGGGATTTTATAACAGCTTCTAAGGCTTAAAAAGTAAGTTGAACACCTACCGAACTTCCTTTTGTTTGGAGTTTCCATTGCGGCGAGTATTCAAAATAATAGCCAGTATCGCCTCCCAGGTTATACAGTTTTACGGCCTTTTTTAATTTGACCTGGGAGTATATTCTCGAACTGATCATGCCGACAAGGCCGGTAAAAAATGAGATTCCTCCAAATGAAACCACCCATTTCTTATTATCATCTATGTTTGGGCCTAGCCATGCTCCCGTTTGGTCGGAAGTTCCAATTGCGAGTAAAATCGAAAGCCCTCCAACTGAATAAACGCCTAATGAAATAGCCAATATCGTCTTCCCGGTTTTATATTTCTGAAATTCGGCTGTGGTAAGCGGGTTTGTGGTAAAAATTGGTTCTAAATTTTGCCCCCAAAATCGGATGGGTTCATACTTTTCCATATCTGGATAAAGCCTGAATCTCGGCCCTTTGAGGTCTAATTGAACTTGTGAAAAGATGAAAACCTGGCAGGATAAAAGTAGCAAAGCAGTGATGATGATTTTCATGATAACTGTCAAATTCGATTCTTGGATTGGAAGATTATGATGCCATATTTCAATTAATATAGTCAAACAATTTGAAAACCGAAATACACTGCCCGACATTATTCCTTCTAATTGGATTACCTTGTGGCCATAAAATGAGAATGTAAAAACCTAATCAGGCTTAAAATGAGCCTGCATTTATCATGGTCGAAATCCTCAGTGCATCTCCAATCTTATTGTTGTTTGTCGTTGCCTCCATTGGGTATTTTTTCGGAAATATCAAAATTGGCGGCCGATCGCTTGGGGTAGCCGCTATTCTGTTTACCGGCCTGGCATTCGGAGCAATCGACTCGCGTTTGCAGATTCCGGAGATTGTGTTTTTGCTTGGTTTATCGCTCTTTGTGTATTCGGTTGGTTTGCGATCGGGGCCAGCTTTTTTCCAGTCTTACCGCAAAAACGGACTAAGCGAAATACTCTTTATCCTATCGATGCTGGCCTTTTCCGGCCTGGTAGCCACGGGTCTCTGGTACTTATTAGGATTCTCTGCTGCGGAGATCACGGGCATTTACACGGGCAGTACGACCAATACGGCCGCTCTGGCTGGCGTAATTGATGCATTCAATAATAACTATTCGCCCGAAGAGGCGGCCAAACTGACGGAAGAGGCGGTAGTGGGTTATTCGTATTCCTATCCTATGGGGGTTTTCGGTGGGATGATTGCCATCGTGTTAATGGAGCGCCTATTTCGGATCGACTACAAAAAAGAGATGCTGCTGCTACGGAAAGACTTCCCACTGGAAGAAAGTCTGAGCAGTGCCACGATTGAAGTTACCAACCCGGCTTTGTCCGAAATCAGCTTACGCGAATTGTTTAAGCGGGAAGACTGGAAGGTTGTTTTTGGTCGGGTGTATTCTGATGGTCGATTGCAATTAGCCCATTGGGAATTGATTCTGCATGTCGGAGATATCATAATGGCCGTAGGCAGCAAAGAGGAGTTGGAAGAAGTGGTCGCAGAGCTTGGACAGCGAGTGGATACCAAACTCACCCATGACCGCACCCAGTTTGATGTGCGCCGGATCTTTGTTTCCAATGCGGAACTTGCCGGCCGCACCATTGCCTCATTAAATATCAACGAGAAATACAATGCCATCATCACCCGGATCCGCCGAGGCGATATGGAGATGCTGGCTACCGGAGATACCATTCTGGAACTGGGTGATCGTATTCGCTTTATCGCGCATCGGGAGGACTTGCAGGCCTTATCGACCTATTTTGGCGACTCCTATCAGGAGGCCAGCAAGGTGAATTTGTTTTCCTTTGGAGCTGGTATTGGTTTAGGACTCATTCTGGGTTCTATCAACTTCCATTTTGGAGAAGGCGTCGATTTTAAGTTGGGTTATGCAGGCGGTCCCCTGGTAGTCGGGCTTATTTTAGGCGCCTTGCGGCGAACAGGTCCGATTCTCTGGACTCTGCCTTATGGAGCCAACGTAACCTTGCAGCAGATGGGGCTCATCTTTTTATTGGCAGCGGTAGGGGTACGTTCGGGCCATGCTTTTGAAGAAAGTATTAGTACAAATGGCGTCTGGATCTTTTTTGCCAGTGCGGTGATCAGCCTGCTTACAGCTTTGACGATCCTTTTTGTAGGCTACAAGATTTTGAAAAAGCCCTTTAGTTTATTGATGGGCATGGTTTCCAACCAGCCGGCCATCCTTGATTTTGCCACTAACCGTACTAATAACCGCATTCCGGAGTTTGGTTTTTCGATGATGTTTCCATTGGCTTTGATCATGAAAGTCCTTATTGCGCAGATACTTTTCCTGGTTCTTTCCTGATGCTATAATCTCAGACAAAAAAAATCAGAACATATTTCAGGAAAGCTTGCATGGTAATACAAAGAATTTTACCTTTGACCCGCTCTAGAAAAATACCTCTGGAGTTTGAATTTTTCGGCATCAATTCAGGTGAGATGGGTGAGTGGCTGAAACCACCGGTTTGCTAAACCGACGTACTCTTAACGGGGTACCGCGGGTTCGAATCCCGCCTTCACCGCCAAGACATCTTCGGGGCGTAGCGCAGTCCGGTT
>JAGQWR010000224.1 GCA_020437105.1 Saprospiraceae bacterium | reverse complement strand
CCTAATTACTTTCGTTTGGGTATAGAATCAATATACCAACTAAACATTCCTGAAATTTCCAACACTAATCCACACAATATGAAAACAACAAAAAATCATGATGAGAAAATCGCAAAAATGATCTTTGGTTCTGTTTATCCGCATTATGTGGCAAAAGTGGAGAAGAAGGGGAGGACAAAAGCAGAATTACATCAGGTGATTGAGTGGTTAACCGGGTATACTGAAAAACAGCTGCAGGAACTGATTGAGGCAAGAGTGACATTTGAAACATTCTTTCAAAATGCTACATTAAACCCAAATGCGCAGCTCATTAAGGGAGTCATCTGTGGCTATCGAGTGGAGGAAATCGAAACCCCCTTAACGCAACAGGTGCGGTATTTGGATAAGTTGGTGGATGAATTAGCGAAAGGGAAAAAAATGGAGAAGATATTACGTGCTTCATAGATAAAAATAACATGGTCATGAAAAATCTAAAAACTTGTAGAGTTAACATGATGGTCTCAAATATGGATGAAGCAATTGACTTTTATCAAAACAAGTTAGGACTGGAACTTACAAGTAGATATGGGGACCACTACGCTGAAATACAAGCTCCTGATTTGCTAATCGGTTTACATCCAACATCCGAAAAAATTGTAAAAGGCAACAATCTTTCCATTGGATTTGGCGTGGTTGAATTTGATGCCACGATTAAAGAATTAGAATCCAATGGGATAGGTTTTAAAATGGAACAAGATGGCTGGATTCGATTAGCCTATTTTACAGATTTGGATGATAACCAGCTATTCTTAGCAGAAAGAACGGAGTAAAAGTATCCGGTAAAAAATATAGGCCATGAACACACTTGACTTACTAAAAGAAAAGTTGATCCTTAAGGTTTTTTATTGGTGTATCAGAGCCGGAATGGGACTAACATTTGTGCTGTCCGGCATCAGAAAACTTCCCGGGGTTAAATTTACCGAGTTGCCCATCGAAAACCCTGTTGGAGCGTACTTCTTTGCTATGCATGAAACCGGCTTTTATTGGAATTTTATCGGATATTTTCAGATTTTTGTAGGGCTCCTCATTTTCTTCAATCGCTTTGTTGTTATGTCGAGTCTCCTAATGATGCCTGTCACCGTGAATATATTTTTAGTTTCTGTTGCCTTAAAGATGACCGGTACCCCTTACATTACTTCTGCTATGATTTTGGGAAATGTATTTTTGCTTGCCTGGCATTATAAAAATTACTTATCCTTACTTGAAAAACCTATGTAATTTATATGCCCTATCCTAAGTGGTTTGGGGCAAAGTATGTTATATTATGAATTCTGTCTTCCTACTCATATTATTGGTCATTGGAGTTTTATTTGCTGCCTATGCAAATTATAATAGGCATACAGATAGGTTAAATTCGTTACAAAAGCGGCATGACCTGAAAAATCCGGAATTGGAATACGAATACAATCGATTCAATACAAAGAAAGAGCGGACTACTTTTATTAAAATTGAAAACGATAAACTCATCTTAAAAACTGATATTCAGAACATTCGAATAATAAACCAGACACTAGTGTCAAAAATTTCTTCGGAGTATGAAGACTTCCCATTAATATTTGATGTGGTGGTGCAACCGTTTGAAAAAGTTCTTTTTGAATTAGAAGGATATACAAATTTCAATCAGGACGGCATAATAATTATGGGTTCTTACGGGATGCATACTAAGTTAACGATTGAAAAGATTGATCAACTTCGTTTTTTAGTGGAGTTTATACCTGAAAAACCAAAGGCCACTTATTTAAAATTAAATTCCTTTAAAGTTGATACGATGGAAAACCTGGTTATCCTGAACGGAAATTTTCCAGATATGAATGAATTTATGGTAATTATTGATTATGAAAGCTTTAAGCTGGAAGTACATGCCCCCGTTGAATCAATTCGAACGATTAGTAATTTTAATGATTTTGATAAATTAAATATAGTATGAATATCGGCAAATTGACCTGGTAAGGGAGGTAGTTCTGGTTGGTATTTAGGCAATTATGAAATTTAGAGCCTACATAAATAATCCATTTATCGGAGTTTGTTTGACCATTGGAATCGTCCTGTTACTTTATCCATTGATCTTCTCCACAAATTTTCCGGCATACTTTCAGGTAAGTGGTGTGTTGGTTATTTGTGTGGATATCCTGTTGTTTATCAATCAGTTTAAGAAGCGAATTTCAATAACGGAATATGGGAATATTGAAATCAACAAGGACGCGAAGAATGCACTAAACCTTTACAAGCCCTATAAGCTCACCTGTTTTTGGGGATATAATAACTTCCTTATTCCATTTGGGCGTCCGAATTATAAGGGATCCAATAACAGTTATGCTGAAGGCAACAGAATCAGAACCTGCCTGAATATCCTATTGGAAGATGCCAGCGGTAACAAGGTTCTATTCTATCAAAATTTACTTCCCTGGCAAGAACTACCAAAAGGATGGGAGTATAATGTGATTTTATCTGATATCCCCCCAAAGATTAACGTTTTCAAAATCCACCAGATGATCGCGGAGTTGAAAAAGCATCAGGGCTTAGGGGGGGGTAGCTATAGCCAAAGCCCTGCTTCTGTTTAAAAGTGCAACAAACTAGTCTCAGCCTGGAATTTCTTCCTGGCCCTCGGCATCAGCTGATGAGCGTTCAAAAAATCGGGAAGTACCTGCGCCCGGAGCCTCCCCATCGAGCATTGCCACTCGGATCTCAGGGTTTGGTACAAACATGAGAGAAAGTCTATCACAAAAGCTAGCCCAAGCTATTCAGTTGGCAAGCGGCTTGGGAGGCGACAGCAGGTACTTTTCGATTTTTAGCGAAGTAGCGTAAGCCTCGATCTTTGCTTCTTTGCATCAGGGCAAAGAAGGCCCCCGGCAGGGGAAACGTTACCTCTGTCACGTCTATCTACTCCCTCCCAAAATCATTAATCCCCCTCCAAACATTGTCCAATTAAAATTTATACCCTATATTGATTCCCACAGAGAGATAAGTTCTAAAAAGAACTTTCAAAAAACGAACAAATGAAATCACAAGCGCTCCCTCGCGGCTTGGGCAATAGACGTATTTTTCTCTCTGTACCACTCCGATCCTGGGTAGTTCCTATCCTGTATTCTCTTCCGTCTTATACATTATTGAAAGCGTTGCTGAAGAAGCAATTGGCGTTTGGTTTGGGGAGGGAGGAGGAATGGTGTTTATCTACCCTGTAGGAGAGGTTATGTACGATAGACTTGGATATAGCAATACGTTGGCAATAATTAAAAAATACGA
>JAGQWR010000223.1 GCA_020437105.1 Saprospiraceae bacterium | reverse complement strand
CAGAATCACTGGACCACAGAATCACAGGACCACAGGACCACAGAACCACTATCGAATTTTTAAGTCTTAATTTTTAGTTTTTATCGAGATCACTAACCCACTAACCCACAGAATCACAGGACCACAGAATCACAGGACCACAGGACCACAGGACCACAGAATCACTGGACCACAGAATCACAGATTCTCTTGTCAATTTCAACACTAAGTGTCCAAAAGACGCTATCTTACTAACCAAACCAACTTAACACGAAATGAAGTCGATTACTACCGTCGCTCAAATTATCCTGCTTTTTGTACTGACTCCTTTATTCTTTAGCAGCTGTGAATCAGAGGCCACTACCGACACGGAAGATGTAGCCGTTGTTGATGTAGAAGCACAGATTGAAGCGCTAATTAGTCAAATGACATTAGAGGAAAAAATTACTATGATTCACGCCAGTTCCTCCTTTACCAGCGGAGGGGTTGAACGATTAGGCATACCAGAACTGGTGATGTCGGATGGTCCGCACGGGGTCAGACATGAACATGGCCGGGATTGGGAAAAGGACTTAAATGTGCGGGATAGCAGCACTTACCTGCCTGTTGGCACCGCATTGGCTGCAACCTGGAATCCGGAACTGGGTTACGCTTTCGGCTCCGTTCTTGGCAGCGAAGCTAATTTCAGAGGAAAAGACGTTATTCTCGGTCCCGGACTGAACATCATTCGCAGTCCGCTAAATGGCCGGAATTTTGAATACCTGACGGAGGATCCCTACCTCAATGCTCAAATGGTGGTGGGTTATATTAAAGGTGTTCAGGATCAGGGCATTGCCGCCTGTGCCAAACATTATGTCGCCAATAACCTGGAATTTGAGCGGGAAAAAGTCAATGTGGAAATGAGTGATCGGGCGCTGCACGAAATTTACCTGCCTGGTTTCAAAGCTGCCGTTCAACAAGGAAATGTACTGACAGTTATGGCAGCCTACAATAAATTCCGCGGCGAATACTGCGCACATAATGGCTTTCTGCTCGATGACATACTAAAAGAATCCTTTGGCTTTCAGGGTGCCGTAATCAGCGACTGGAATGCTGTAAAAGGCACGATGGAATCGGTCAATGTGGGTATGGACCTCGAAATGGGTACGGACCTCAGTATGTTAGGTTCTGGCAAGGAATTAGATTATAGTAAATTCCACATGGGAGACACACTCATTACGCTTGTGAATACAGGTGTAGTTGATGTGGCTGTCATTGATGAAAAAGTACGTCGTCTGCTACGGGTCATGTTTGCCACGAATATGTTTGACGAAAGGAGCCCGGGTGCCTATAACACAAAAGAACACCAACAGGTCGCCCGGCAAATTGCTGATGAGGCCATTGTATTATTAAAGAATGATGATAAGGTACTTCCGCTCAAAAAGGCAGATATCCAGACACTGGCAGTTGTAGGTGCTAATGCCAACAGAAAACATGCAGGTGCAGGAGGAAGCTCACAGGTCAAGGCCTATTATGAAGTCACCGCGTTAGAGGGTCTGCAAAATCTGGCAGGCGAATCAATGACCGTAAATTTTTCGGAAGGCTATCAAATTAAAAAAGACGGTGGAGCAGATGCAGCGTTAATTGCTGAGGCTGTACGCAATGTGGCCGCAGCAGATGCAGCGATTTATGTGGGTGGGTGGATACATGGCTATTCAGATGAATGGAATGACAATGCCCTGGATGCCGAAGCAACGGATAAACCAGACATGAATCTGCCTTTTGGTCAGGACGAGCTAATCCAAGCACTCCTTAAAGCCAATCCGAATACAATTATTGTATTGATGGGCGGAGGCCCTGTTGACATGCAGGCCTGGAAAGCAGATGCCAAGGGGATTCTACAGGCATGGTACCCGGGTATGGAAGGTGGAAATGCATTAGCGAGCATTCTGTTCGGTTTGCAGAGCCCTTCCGGAAAACTACCAATGACTTTTCCGGAAAAACTATCTGACAGTCCGGCACATAAGCTGGCTCAATTTCCAGTTGAAAACCTGCAAATGGACTATACCGATGACATTTATGTTGGCTATCGCTATTTTGACAGCTACGATGTAGCACCGGCATTTCCTTTCGGACACGGATTATCCTATACGACGTTTTCCTATGAAGATTTATCCATTGAAAAAACAGGCGGGCTGGTAACAGTCAGTTTGAAAATCACTAATACAGGTGATATGGCTGGTGCCGAGGTCGTGCAATTATATGTAAAAGATGAGGATTCGACTTTAAAACGTCCGGAGAAAGAGTTAAAGGCTTTCCAAAAGGTATTGCTCCAACCAGGAGAAAGCAAAACCATCCAACTGGAATTAAAAGAAGATGCCTTTAGCTATTACGACGACACCCAAAATAAATGGATTTTAGAGGCAGGCACCTTTACCTTATTGGCAGGAAGCTCTTCAAGAGATATTCGCTTAGAAGGACAGCTGGATTGGTAAAATACCGACCTCCTTAAGGATTTTAAAATTATAAAAGAGTGAGATTTGCCCCGAGGTGAATCTCACTCTTTTCATTTACCCACTTTAAATAAACTCCAAATAGGATTTTGCTATCAATTAACCGATACGAAGACAAAGTGGGCAAGGGCTCCACTCCCATAACACCGCTATGCTGATCAATAGTGGTGACCTTACATCTGCCGCAGGGTTTTACAAATTCAAACTGTGCCTCCCCAATTTTAAGGATACTGAATTCATCCTCGATATGAGGTGTACCTCCTGAAAAGACAATATTCGGACGAAAGCGATTAATGGGTAAAGGCACATCCAGTTTCTGATTTAACAGTTCCATCGATTGTTCTCCAACTATTAAATACTGACTGGCATCCGGAAAATTTATTTCTACTCCCGGGTGATTTTCAACATATCTTTTCTCAGCGGGACGCACCAGATAAACTTCCTGGTTCAGGGCCCTGGAAAACCAATCATTTATAGCTGGCCTGGCCTGTTGCACCAGCATTCGATGTTGAAATATCTGTCCATTTATAACTGGACCATTCTCAAAATCGGAATCCGGGAATATTTCCAGTTTTCCTGTGCCAAAGCGAACCAAAAAACCGTCCTCGGTGAGTTCCAGATTAAAAGTCGCTAAGGCCGGGTTGCTGCGTTGAGAAATAAACAAACCAGTGGGATCAACCAACATAAAGGCCCGATCCAACTTGATTCCGGCATTAGATAGTTGAGCCGTTTTCAGAGGGATCCCACCCATTCCTTTTATGGGATAGGTATATAATTGGGTAATTGTAAGGTTCATAAGGTTTGATTATTTCCAGCCAAAGATATCCATTACAGAAACATTTCCCAGCTTATTCAAAAAGGTCTGTGGCAGCCTCCACATCAATATGTGGAACAGCACCTGCCAATCCCCCCACACCTTTGTTTTAATTAGTTCAAAGTCTTCGCAACCAAGTTAATTATCACCCTCAATAATTCATAAAATGAAAAAATTAAAATTTCTTCTCGTTGTATTCGCATTTATGTGCTTCGAATCATCTCCTGCTTTTTCCTGTGGTTACCTGCCAAATAAGATTTATATGTCAGCCCAATTGAGCAGCAATAAAACGATCAAATTAAGCATGGTAAACTTGTCGAAGCATCGAACCAAATTAACCATCCTTGACCAAAACGATAAGCTTTGGTATCAGGAAGTCATCTGGAAAAAAGATGAATTCTCTACTACCTTAAATTTCGATGGAATGCCTGATGGAATTTATCTATTGACCGCCCAGTCCAGGTTCGACACAGAGACGGAAGTGATTAATATATGTGAGGGAGCACTTGATTTTTTCATGATTACAGCAGATTACTTTACAGATATAGCAGATAATATGCAAACAGTCAGCCGCCAGGCTCCGGGAACAGGAAAGGTTATTACCTATATCAGTGTACCGGAAGACAATAAACTAGGTATTCAGCTGGCTAACCTGAAATCTCAAAATGGCACAGTTCAGATAAAAGCAATAAACGGTGGCGTTTTATTTAGTGAAAACATTTCCGCCCAAAATGGATTTGCGAAAAAGATCGATTTGAATGGTCTGACAATTGGTGAATTCTATACCCGGCACGAAGTGGTTTGG
>JAGQWR010000222.1 GCA_020437105.1 Saprospiraceae bacterium | reverse complement strand
GACCAAATTCCCCAACATACTCTAATTTAATTAGTTCAGTAGCCATAAAAGCGGGCGTTTCCTTCGGGAAGCGCCCGCTTTTTTTTTAGCATCCTGACTATTAAAGGAAACTGACTGGATCGTGGTTACTATTTAATTTATTATTGAACCAAAGAATAATCCAAATACTCTTAAACTACTTAATATGAAAATTCGATCCATTTACATCCTGTTTTTTGGACTTCTTACATTCGGAATTGAAGCCCAACCATATCCGCTGCCGGCAGTAGACTCTCTGACGATAAATAATTTATCGGTTCATTTTAATGCGGGTGGCGCCTTATTCTGGGATTTTACAGAAGGTCAATTTAATCCAAATGATGATCCAAGTCTGATCCGGGCTTCCGGGCTTTGGTTTGGAGGTATTAGCCAAAATGAATACCCAAGAGTATCCGCTCAAATGTTCAATCATCAATATCAAACAGACTTTAAAGCAGGTCTGATAGATCCACTAACAAATGAAATTTGCGAAGAGGACTTCAATCGCATTTGGAAAGTAAATCGACAGCAGGTGCTAGATCACATGGCCGACTTCCAAGATGATGGCGACATTGATTTTAAAATACCCGCTATTTATGCATGGCCCGGCATCGGAAATCCCTTCTTTGCGGAATACAATGATGGGATCAACATACCAGATGGCCTATTTGGTTTAGCCGATTTTTATGATTTTGACGGGAACAATATATATGACCCGGATATGGGCGACTTTCCGGTTGTCCGGGTTAACGGTTGCAGTGAATCAATCATACCAAGCCAATTTGCCTGGTTTGCATTTAATGATGATGTCGTGCATTACCAAACAATGAGCGATGGATTAAAATGGCAGGTGTATGCTACTATATTTGCGTTTAATTGCACAGATAATCAAGCGCTCAACAATGCGGTATTCGCAAAATTCAAAACGATAAATTATAACGAAGTAGCCTATGACTCCACCTTCATCGGGGCCTTCTTTGCTCCCTCTATCGGCTGTCCGGAAGATGATTATTACGGTTCCAGCCCAGACCGCGCTCTGACATTTGCCTATAATTCAGACAACGAGGACGCCCCCTGTGCGCCGTACGAGGGTTATGAATCAGCTCCTCCAGCAGTTGGAATGGACATTTTACGGGGCCCGATAAAAACCATATTTGATCAAAATGGAAATCCAATCGATTTTGTAGAAGTCGGAGTCAGCAGTTCGGGACACTTTAATCCGGTTTCAGATGTTTATTTGCCTATTAGTTATTACAACCTCCTTTCAGGTAGTCTCCCGGATGGAAGCCCTATTCCAAACAATGGTTTTCCTTTTCCCGATTTCCCAACTGATATAGTCGGCATTTCGGAGCTTTCTTTAGGAACGCCTGCTGGTGAAAGAAATATACTTACAGCCTCCGGACCGTTTCAAATGGTACCGGGAGCAATCAATGAATACCTGATTGCTTATTCTTTTTTTGATGGTGGGGCCGACTACCTGGATAACGTTTCCGGCTTTGTCAACCAATCTGATGAAATCCAGGCTGCATTTGATAATTGCTTTGACCTGTCAACTGAATGTACACCCGCCCTCAGTAAAATTGCCCGGTTGGATATTTCAAATCAAATCCAACTATTTCCGAATCCTGCATCCAAGATTGTGAACCTCGAATCCGGAGACATTCAGATAGAACGAGTTCTTTTATACGATATAAGTGGGCATTTGATTCAGGAATGGCAGATCAGTCAGAACCAACCCCTTTCGCTGGAATTGAATGACCTTCCCGGAGGTTTATATATCCTTCATGTAAGCACAGAAAAAGGTGTGGCCAACAAAAAGCTGATAATAGAATAGGCTTTGAGTAGATTTAGTAAACGGGTGTTATCCGCGAAAGCAGATAGCACCTGTTTGTTTAAAAAAGGCTGGCTTCAATCAAGCGCTTCGTGATCCCTGATTTTGGATGGCGGTAGATTTCGGTTGCAAATCCCTGTTCTACGATCCTGCCGGCATCCATCACAAAGACCCGGTCTGCGATAAAGTTGACGACAGCCAGGTCATGCGATATAAATACACAGGAGAAGCCTAGCCGCTCTTGCAGGTCCTTCAGCAAGTTTAAAACCTGCGCCTGAATGGAAACATCGAGTGCCGAGACGCTTTCATCACAAATAAGGAAGTCGGGTTCCAACGCCAGCGCACGCGCGATGCAAATGCGTTGCCGCTGACCTCCGGAAAAAGCATGGGGGTATCGGTGGTAATGCCCGGCCTCCAGACCCACCCATTCCAGTAGCTCCACTACCCGACCCTGCTGTGCTTTGCGATCTTTAATGATCCCGTGTACTTCCAATGGTTCCCGAATGGCTTCGCCAATTGATTTTCTTGGATTCAGGGAAGCGTATGGATCCTGAAAGACCATTTGCAAATCCCGACGAATCTCCTGCCATTCACTTTTTTCCAGGCCGGAAATATCTTTCCCCCGAAATCGGATCCGGCCCTTTTGAAGCGGTAAAAGTCCGACCAAACTCCGTCCCAGCGTGGTTTTACCACTCCCGGAAGCCCCGACCAGGCCAATTGTTTCACCCGGAAAAATCTGGAAATTCACTTCATCTACCGCTTTGATCAGTGGCCGCTTCCGCGAAAATAATCCGATGCGGGGACCGGAAAAATAAACAGCGAGTCCTTCCACTTCCAGGATGGGCTGTTGGTCTGGAATAGCATAAGCAGGTGCTGCTCCAATCCGATCCAGAACAGATTTCAACTCCGGCGTATGACCGGTTTTATCCGGCGCAAAATCTTTTAGTTCCGGCAAGCGATTGGGTTTGGTGCCTAATCGCGGGCGGCAGGCCAACAGGCCCCGGGTATATGGATGTTGAGGAGATTCAAAGATGGTCTTTACCAGACCGGATTCTACAATGTGTCCGTCTTTCATTACCAGTACCCGATCGCAGATGGAGGCAATCACACCCAGATCATGCGAAATAAAGAGCAGCGACATATTATATTGCTGTCGAAGTGATTCCAGGAGCTCCAGGATACCTTTTTGCACGTGTACATCCAGGGCAGTGGTGGGCTCGTCTGCAATGAGCAGTTCGGGTTTGCCGGCCAGGGCAATGGCTATTAAGATGCGTTGCTTTTGGCCGCCGGATAATTGAAATGGATAAGATTGATAAATCCTTTCGGGGTCGGTTAATTGTACCTGGACTAAAAGGTCAAGTACTGCTTTTCGGGCTTCCGGACCACTGATTCCCTGATGGAGGCAAACCGCCTCTTCGACCTGTTTGCCACAGCGCAAAACCGGATTTAGGGCCTGCATAGGCTCCTGAAAGATCATGGCCATCTTTTTTCCCCGAAAGGGGCGCACAGCAGCCTGCTCAATAGCCATTAAATCTATCGCCAATTGGTCATTTTCCTGATAAATCACGCTTCCGCGAATGGTCTTTTCTCCCGGTTCAAAATCGATTAATCGCATGATACTTAGCGCTGTAATCGACTTCCCCGATCCAGATTCGCCGACTAAGCCCAAACGCTCGCCCCTGCCAATGGTAAAGCTGATTCCGGCTACGGCAATAGTAGGCCGAGGAGTTCCTTCAAAGATCACTTCCAGATTGCGTACGTCAAGGAGGGACATGAGTAGTGAATTTTGAATGTTGAATTTTGAATGCTGAATTTTGTTGAATATCATTAAGTCGTGTC
>JAGQWR010000221.1 GCA_020437105.1 Saprospiraceae bacterium | reverse complement strand
GAGTTTGCTATTCGTGGAACAAAATCATAATTTTTCAACGCCTGGATATCGGAATCTCCAACATCATCTGACGGAATGACACTATTTATACCGGTATTGTAAAAATCAATAACAATGGTGTTCACGTAAAAATCATACACATTGTACGCCCCAACCAACCGCCAAGGATCGATTCGGTTTGTTCTAAAGCATACTTCGATCCCTCTGACCATCCAGGTCCAGGGAGATTGGGTGTACTCATCATCGATACTTATCGCGATTTTGTTGAAATTTTCATCGTTGCTATTGACCTGGGGTTTGTCGGTATCGTCAAGATATCCGAAATTGGTAGGAATCCTGCTTGCCGGACCCCATGCGGATTTTTCCCCATCAACAAAAACGTAACGATAACGGAATTGGAAAGCCTTACCGGCAAGGTTTGAAACCCCGATCGATGTATCCTTTTCGTACTGAACACTTGGGGGAAATAATGGGGTAGGCTTTATCAGTCGAATTTGCTTTGAAAAAACATCATGATCATCGGAAGGCAGCGGATAAAAATTTAATTCGTTGAGTTGAATTTCAGGAGTTCCACTTCCTCCGGTAACCTCTATTTTTACCCGAATATCGGTCCCACGATAAAAAACAATTCTCCGAGCCGGTGCATCTGCGCTGTTTACCGGAAAATCTTCAATTGTAAATCCGGCGTTGTCCAGGTTATTGAACAGCGCAAGCATAATCTGGTGAAGCTGACCATCGGCAATATTAGTCTGAAACAGTGTCGGAGATTGAGTCAGTACTCCATCGACATTATACAGGCTATACCTAAATTGTACATTTTGGAGTAGGCAATCTTCATTTAGAACAAGTTCATAACGGATAACCTTGTTTGCTCTAAATCTCGGTAAGCAGATCTTTTTAGGATCACTTCCCTGGGCTCCGGTACCATCTTCATAATCCTGACCATCTACCCAATAAAGACAATCATTTACAATAGCTGAAGAATGAATAAAGTCATTAAACCCACCCTGGATGTTTGCATTTAGAAGCTTTCGGATTGTTCCTTCTTTGTATTCCAGAATATGACCATTATCCGGATCATTGTTATCCCTAACAAAGTAAATGTAGGAGTTATTGGATTTATCTTCTATTCCACCGACACATTGGTAGTCTCCACCGGCAGGAAAAGTGTAGTTTATTTTTCTGTTTCCGTAGACTGTACGTTTGGCCCCAACAATTGAGCCGTGACCACCTTCTATATGTAAAGCGTAACGATAATCAATGGGGGCAATACGGTGTTCGTCGGAATCCTGGTCCATTCCTCCGGTAAACACCCGTGATGCCATTATTTTGCCTCCACTCATCGTACAGCATTTGATTGTTCTTTTCTTATCGCATCAACCCACTCATCCGGGCCGAAATGATCTTGTTTGTTGTGCTTGTAGTTGCGAATGTGCCGTCTGAATTGATCAAAATAATATTGAGACTTGTTTAGATCAGACGATTCATAATACATTTGCAAGACCCTGGATCTAATCACTTCCTCAGCTTCTCTCGGGAAAACTTTATACTCTTCGTTGACGGTTTTGACGGATACCAAGAACGCATCACCTACGTTTGCACCGTACATATCCAACCGACCGTTTGATTGATCGAAATAATAATACCCAAAATATCTGGAAGTGGTCTTTCCGTAATTTTCCAGGTAAAACCTGTCCCACAGATAAAAAGCAGATAGAGATCCCGAATAGTTGTAAAATTCACAGGGGCAGACATCATCTCCGATTTCGGTCACATCACAATCTAAGAAATGTTCTCTGTCGGGGTTGACTTGGTTGTATCTGGCCCCGAAAGGAAACAAGATTCTGTTTCCTCCGCAATTTTTTATCTGAGCCACATACAGGGGTTGAATCGTGTCGTTCGGTAGCAAAATAGTGCCGTTGGTTTGAACGACCCTATCGACAGTGATAATGTTTGGCAGAATTCCGAATTGAAAATCTCCAAGTATGGACGTAGTGATTCTGAGCAACTTTACGTAAGAGTATTTTGCTTCCGGGTCACCGGCAATTGCCGCACAAGTCCGTATGAAGTCATCAATCGTTCTATACATCAATTTTGTATTTTCGCATTATCCCGGTCATCAATTCGGTAATCCTGAGGGAACAATCTTTGACCTTCAAAATGTGCAACCAGAATATCGATAACCCGCATATCAACACCTGCGGGTACCGGGAATTCGTCGGAAGAACTCAAATCGTTCGGATCAAGAATTGCTCTCAAATAATGATCGCAAACCGGCCTTCCTACACTGTCCATATATACCCTGGTCTGACCATCCAAAACCTCAATCCAGTAAAATACAGCATCTACGGCAACAGGGATTCCTGATATTTCGGCATCGGACTTTACGCCGATGTAGCTTTTTCTCCCTGTAACCGGGCGAACCATGTCAATCCCGGATTCTTGAGGTAGCCTCAGAATATTGCCAGGGGGAGTTATGTAGTACAAACCTCTATCTTCGTCAAGAACAGGGGTCAGCTTATAGGTAGTCGAATACGAATAACTCCCTGTATACATCCCCGATCCATTGAGTCGGGATATCTGAAGCTGAGTTCGCAACTGCTCCTGAGAATACTGCGCCAGGACAAAACTTGTAGCCGGACCTACGAGCACACGAATATCTTCTCTGCGAACATCGTTGTCCGCATTGAGATTTCCTCCGGTTACCCGAAGCAAAACGGATTCTATGAGTTCGCCTACCGTCATTGAGTTAATTGTTGCGTAATTACACCTTTTTGCTGTACCCAGGCAACCAAGGATGAATCTCTCAAAATAACCCCTTTCATCAGCATCATCAAATCTACAAAATCCTTGAAATTACCCTGATCCCAATCCAGGTTTGTGGTTCCTGCCGCATTGTACACCTCATATTGTGTGTCGCTATCGATAGTCACTGCACGAACTGCATCGGGAGGGTTTTTGTAATACCTGAGAAAAAGTTGATTCGATGTTTGGGGCCATATATTGATTGCTGTATCCGCAATCTCCCCAACTACAACTTCTCGTGCCAAACTTGGACCTCTAACCGGACTGGATAAAGTCATCGCCAGTTCATCTCTTCTGGGAATGTGTACAGGTATTTGAGCCCCATCAACAATCAAAGCGAGGTCTTGTTTGTCCCGGTAATCGCCCGGCTTTGTGTAGACCCCGGAAGTCGACGCACTTAATGTTGTGGATACATGAAAACCAATTAAAGATTCTCTGGCCCAGGATTCATTAATATGATCGTAACAGTAGTTGTAGAGAATATTCTGAGACAGGTTTATTTGTCTGTTGAATTCGTCGTTTGATGCATATCCACCCGCAAGGTCTTTGCGCATCAAATCTTGGACAACTAGAAATATTTTCTGAACTTCAATCATACTAAAGGCAATCCTCCGATGATGATGAAATCATGCACAACTGCGGCTCCGGAAAACTTGAAAATTCTCAATGTGGCATTCTGAACCTTACCATAACAAAGTTCATCCACATTTGAAGAATCCACATCCACACAATCAAAACCGACACCGTTTTCAAAAGTGATCCCCAATCCTGTCCAATAATCCGGATCAATCATATTGGCACCACTCTCGATCAAAGCACTAGGATCGATTCGACCTCTGAAGTACATGGTATTATTTTGAATCATCCACTGTAAAGGGTCTGATTCGTATCGAGCAAATCCGGTCAAATACTGGTCTGCCGGAATGGTAGTCCAGCTAGATCCTGTCACTACACCTCCGACCGCAACGGGACCGGAGGGCAGTGAACAGGTGGCCGAAGTCATGCTCTTCAATCTTTCGTAATACTCCTGAGCTTTCGTGATGTTCCCACACTGATTCCAGTATTGATACATCGTCATATTGCCCAGAAGTAGTTGTAATTCATCCGCTAAGTAGGTTGGGAGTTTTGAGACTCCACCGGCCTTACAAGCTTGGTTGTAAAGCTCCAACCACTTCGTATCCAGACAGGAAAGTATCGAACAAGGGTCCGTACCGATCAACACCAGTAACCCAGTATTGCCGGTATAAACCCTGGGGTATATAATCACCCAGTCCCCGTCAGAATCATTATCCAAAGC
>JAGQWR010000220.1 GCA_020437105.1 Saprospiraceae bacterium | reverse complement strand
GCAAGACGCTTCCGCGAAAAAGAAGACCGTTTCCAGCCAGTCACTGAATCAAAAAACAGCTGTTCGTGCGATGCAGGTGGTGGCCATGTTTTCCTTCATGGCTATATTCTGGACCTTGTGGAGCAGTCCAACACTAAGCGATTGGTGGAACCTGGTTTTAAAAGCTTTTCAGGCACCTTTCGGTGAATGGATGCAGCTGGCGTTGCGCATGTGTGGATTAGTCCTTGCTGCGTTTATCGGTTTCCGGATTTTTGAAATCCCACAGGTAAAAGCCTTTATGGAGCCTGATGAAGGCAAATCACTTTCCGTTTTCTGGGGTGGACTCACCCTCTCCTTTTTTGCCTTACTCACTATTCCTTCTGTTTTAACTGTTTTCCAGACATGCGTTAACAAACCGATTGAGCATATTTATGAATCGCGGCTTACAGAGGAAGACGATGCTCAAATGGTAAATGGGTACTATGAAGACCTCCTAATTACAAATCAGCTTACATCCCCGCTCGCGGAAACGCAACGGCGCCCGGAAGATTGGACCTCTTTTGGCTTTTCTGATGCAGCCATTTCGACCAATGACTGGTTAAAGTATGACTTTCGTCCATCGACAAAATCCATTTTTAAAGGTGTTGAGTTAAGCACTAATGAATGGGGTATGCGCGATAAGTTTTACCCAAAAGAAAAACCGGAAGGTCATTTTAGAATAGGCATTATGGGTGGCTCCTACGTCATGGGATCAGGTGTCGGGGATAATGATGTCTTTGACGTGGTCTGTGAAAATGCTTTAAATAAACCTTCCTCGCAAGAAATAATTTTTGATCTCCTAAATTTTGGCGTACCTGGTTATCATTTATTGCATTCCACGCACCGATTTATAACTAAAGCAACAGACTTTGATCTCGACGCTGTTATGGTATTCACACACGGCCTGGACTTCAGAAAGTCTAAAGCTATTGTTGGAGAAGGATTCATGTCTGAAAATCAGATTGACCTCGACTTCATTGTTCAGCTTGCTGAAAACAATGGGTTTGCGTATAGGCAAATACCCCATTTTGAAACAGAAAAATCGGATGCTTTTTACGAATCTGTTGTAGAAGCATGTTTTGAAGAGATCGGTAATATTGCACGGGAAAATCAAATCTTCCCTATATATGTTTATTGGCCAAAAACCCAGAACGAAGTAAGTACAGAAATGGTAGATCTATTATGCAATCTGGCAAAGAGGCAAGGTTTCGCTATCATTGACCTCCGGGATGTTTACAAAGGGACCAAAAAAGAAAACCTGATGGTTACGTCCTTTGATGGTCACCCTAGTATCTTGGGCCATCAATTAGTAGCAGATCAAGTATTTGATTTTTTGAAAAATGACGAAGCATTTTTGGAATTTCTAAACCAAAAGACCCGATAAACGGATCAATGAATGAATAAGGTTTCCAGCATAATTAATCAGCTTTCCGGAAAAGATTCTAAATATCACCTGCCAGGTCGTCAGGTAGCCTTTGGTATTAAATACCTTTTAATACTGGTCCAATTAGTTGTTTTATCATATCTGGTTAATCGGTATGCCGTTGAATCGCACTTGGGATTACCCACACTATTCCCCGTTATTCTGGCCGGATTTATAATCCATTCACTGCTGCCGCTGAAGTACCGGCTTTCCTTTTTTGTATTGCTCGGTATCGGAGCGGCTTTCTGGCTGCTAAGCTGGCTGCCGGCACTCCTAATCCTGGCGCTGGTCGGGGTATTTTTTGGTATTTTACAATTGCCTTTGTCTGTGCAGCTGCGCAGTATTATCCTACTTGGCAGCGGAGCAGTTTTCGCCGGCATCTGGGTTTATTATCCTGAAATTATTCCGGAAAGTTATAAGGTGGTGCCTATTGTCGGCTCCATGTTTATGTTTCGGGCATCGATTTATTTGCATGAAATTCGATACGAAAAAACCCCTGCTCCTATCCGCCAGCAGCTGGCTTATTTTTTCATGTTTCCCAATTTAATCCTTACCCTTTTCCCGGTAGTGGATTATAAGCTTTTTCGAAAAACATACTACGACAGGGAGCCACTGGAAATTTATCAAAAAGGTACCCGCTGGCTGATCCGCGGATTTTTCCACCTGATGCTCTACCGGATTGTCTATTATTATTTTCAGCCTAATGTGCTGGAACTGCAATCCCTTGGTGAAATCGCTACCTATTTCCTGACCACCTATTTATTAATGGTGCGGCTTTCCGGACTTTTCCACACGTCTGCCGGGGTGCTTTGTTTGTTTGGATTTAATTTACCCGCCCTTTTCCATAATTATTATCTCGCTTCCGGTTTTAGCGATGTCTGGCGCAGGATCAACACCTATTGGCGCGATTACGTCATGAAGATCCTGTACTACCCGATTTATTTTAAACTCCGCAAATACGGAAAACAATCGGGTATGGTGGTGACCATCCTGATCGTTTTTGTGCTTAGCTGGCTGCTCCACTCCTACCAGTGGTTCTGGTTAAAAGGCAATTTTCCGCTCCGCTCTGTAGATGCTGTTTTCTGGATTAGCTGGGGGATATTAGTGGCTATTAATTCGGTCATTCAGCAAGACGCTTCCGCGAAAAAGAAG
>JAGQWR010000219.1 GCA_020437105.1 Saprospiraceae bacterium | reverse complement strand
CTGCTATGCGGCTCAAAAAAGCCTCCATTGGAATGAAGATTCAAATTCCTGAACCTCAGCAGGCATTCTTAAACAACTTTATTTTCATATTAGTCATTCCGTAAAACGACTATGACCCTGGTTTGCATTTCCTCTCTCGTTTTAATCTGCATCAAATAACTGCCTTCCGGCAAATGGCCAATATCGACCTGATGCGTATTGATTCCTATTTGTGCGCTTATTTTACCTTGTGAAACAAGCACCCCAAGAAGGTTTGTAAAGCTAAATTCCACTTCGTTCTCCACCATAGATTCAAAGCTGAGGTAAACCCTGCCCAAAGCAGGGTTCGGGTAAAGGTGGAGATTTTGCAGGTAGTTTGCCTGGATGTCAGAGTTGTATGGGCTCGCATGGAGTATCGATGCCGGGTTTAAAACCGGAGGTGGAGCTAAGAAGGAACTTTCGAAGTCAAACTCACAATCCAGCGTTTCCGAACATGTCGAAACACAACCGTAGGAATCTGTTACCGTAAGAATTATTTCCTCTGGCGACCAGCCAATATAAACCTGAACGCAGCTACTATCGGGATCTCCCTGGATAAAACAGTCTTCCCCCAGGATTTCCCAATGGTAGGAGTTTCCGCCCGTACTCCCCTGGTCTTCGGTGCAAATCAACACATCATGTGTATTACAGGCAACCTGATCCGGGATGATAATATTACATTCCAACATCGTATCGGGTATCCAGGTAATTGTTTGGATATAAACCGAGACGTTGCCGCAGGCATCGGTTGCCGTCAAGATTCGGGAAACGACAAAACTACCTGGCAGGTCACCATTTATGATGGTTTCTGAAAAAACGACAGTCACAGGTTGCACCTGATCCACTACATAAAGGTGGATGGGGGGAACTGCCGGTAAGGTATCGCAAACGATGGTTTTGTCAACCGGAACAACTGTAAACACAGGAGGAACGTCATCAACCAGATAAACAGTGAAAGTGAGTGTGGCGGTATTCCCGCAATAATCCGTCGCTTCCCAGGTATAAGTACGCTGCTCAAAATAGCCGCTACTTAAACAGTCTGTACTCAGGGTATCCACGGTGAACAAGACAAAAATTGCTTGCTCGCAATCATCTTCCACAAAAGCGCTACTCGAATCCAGCTGGTTCAGATTTAAAAGCATATCAGCATCTGACAGGTAAACGTGATTTGAATTATTTTGAAGGAAGGCATAGATAAAGGAATTGAATGGGATGACAAATTCAGGAGCCACCGTGTCATTAACGATAATCGTCTGAATACTCGATGAAATATTCCCACAACTATCTATGGCAGTCCATGTTCTTTCAATAATCATTCCGGTACAGGGAGAATCCAGTGTATCAGCCTCCATTGCCACATCGACAAACTGCCCGCTACAATCATCAAAAGCAGTTACCTGCGGGATAGTTGTATCGTCGCAAACCAGTTCAATGATCCCTTCAAAAGTAGGTCCACTGCCATTTCCTACATGGATAATTTGCATCTGAGTCGTAGTATTTGCACATGCATCGGTAGCTGTGATCAGACGTTGAATTTCGTGTTCAAAAACACATGCGCCATAAATGATGGTGTCCCAGGTAACCAGAAACGTTACGTCCCCACAATTATCTGTACCATACAATTGCGGCAATTCATCGTTGCAGCCAATACTAACATCCGGTAGAAAATCAACAAAAACAGGGCTTGAATCATCCACCACCTGGGCGATGATTATCCGCTCGCTACTATTGCCACAGAGGTCGGTTGCCGTCCAGCGAAGTTCCAGGGTCATAACAATTCCGTTGTCCTCACAATCACCAGCCGAAAGCAGTTCTTCTGTAAAAGTAAGGTTGGAGCCTCCGCAAGTGGCGGTTACGTGTACATCTTCGATGCCAAAAGGAGTATATTGTCCATTTTGTGCTTCGCAATTCACCGTAAGGGTATCACCAAATTCCATAGCGGCCAAGGTCGGATTTGTAAATTCGATAAATGGCAAAACCTGAGCGTTCGGAATGAGAATGGAAGTATCCTTCGATGAATTTCCGCAGTTATCAAAAGCCTTATAAATCCGTTGAATAGCTGAGCCGTTTCCACATGGGTTTGGTACCTGGAAATCCTGAAATTGCAGAGTGACTTGTCCACAATCATCACTTACATCCACATCCTGTCCGGGTATGCTCAAGCACGTTATGTCGGGAACACCAGTAAAAATAGGTGCTTCGGTATCTATCAGTCTTGCATAAATAGACATCGTGGACAAATTGATACAGTCATCCACTGCCACCCAGGTGTATGTCCGTTGCTCCACAAACCCAAGGGCTTCACAATCGCTGGCAAGAAGGGTATCCACTGTAAAAGACATGACGTATGAGCCGCCACAAGTCGAGGTATTCAGCACCATTAAAGTGCTCAATTCTCCGAAAAAGGCAGGGATTCCGCCTTCGGAACAGCTATAATTAAGTACGGTTCCGTTGCTGATACCTAGTATTTCAGGCTGTAAAATCAGGAACTCCGGACCTGTATCATCAACCAGGGTTATGGTCTGTGTAGCGGTCGTTTGGTTGCCACATTGGTCGGTTGCTGTCCAGCTTCTCACCATGACTTGTCCGTTTTGACAGCCGGCAATCAGCCCACTTTCTTCTACTAAAACAACGCAGGCGCAGAGGCATTCATCGGTTGCATAGATATTTTCAGGAAGCGGCGGTATTTCGTTGCAATTGAGGGTGACATCCGCCGGAACGTTAAATATAACGGGCGAAATGGTGTCAAATAAGGCAATCGAAATAAACAAGCTGTCACTATTTCCGCAAAGATCACTAGCTTTCCAGGAAAGGCGGAATAGCCGAATGATGCCGTTTTCGCAGGTTCCACTGCCTTGCTGGTATTTGTCAAAAACGACCGAAACAGCCCCAGTGCAAAAATCTTCCGTAAGGACGCTTCCTTCATCAAAGAAGGGTAAATCCCAATTTGGGTTTTGACCGAAACATTGTACCCAAAGCGTGTCACCGTTAAGCAATAGCGGATCTACGAAACTAATTTCAGGAGGTGAATCGTCCAATATTGTAATGATTTGTACACAGGACTCCGCGTTTCCGCAAATGTCTGTTGCCAAATAATTCCGGGTCAGGGTAAAGCTGTTTATACAAACCTGGTCGCTGATAATATCTCCAGTATGGATAACCGATACCTGGCCTCCGCAATTGTCGGAGGTCACAACCGATGAAACATTAATGGGTGGTACCTGCTCAGCGCATTGCACGGTCATGCCCATGGGACATACCGCAAGCGGAGCTACTAAATCAATAACATACAAGGTTTGAATGCAGGAACTGCTGTTGCCGCAAGCGTTCGTGGCAGTCCAGGTTCGGATTATCGAGTATGTATTCGGACAAACGACGTCTATATTCAGGTCATTAAAATCTATCGTTGGAATCTGGTTGCAATTGTTTATTGCGAAAGCCGTGCCCGTATTTAGCGGCGAGGTGCTTTCTGTACAGTTAACTTTCACGTCATCCGGACACGTAAGAACGGGCGCCAGGACTGAGATAATCGTCTTACTACATGTGCTGCTGCACCCATCTGCATTGAAAACGGTAACAGAATAAGTGCCGGCTTCGCTGACAAAAATGCAGCTTGTAACCTCACCCGTGCTCCATAAAAAGCTGGTGGCGTTGGCAGTTGCACAAAGCTGAGTGAGTTGCCCAGGACAAATACAATCATCGCCTGTAATTGTACAAACAGGTGGCGGAGTTTCTGTAACCGTTATGCTG
>JAGQWR010000218.1 GCA_020437105.1 Saprospiraceae bacterium | reverse complement strand
TCGATTTACCATAAAAAACTCAAACGCACTCCCAAACTCCTGGCCAATTAAAAAATAGATAATCCGGTCTTAGTCGTTAAATCTTCCAGAAAACGCATACCACGAGCGGAGTTTCCTTTTGGATTTAGTGGCGGACTCCAAACAGCCACGCTGTACTCCCCGGGATGAATAGCCACAATGCCACCTCCGACGCCGCTTTTGCCGGGCAGACCAACCCGGTAAGTAAACTCCCCGGCTTCGTCATAAAAGCCACAGCTCTGCATGATGGCGTTCAGGCGCTTGGTTTGGCTGCTGGTTAGCATTTCTTCTCCGGAAGAAAGGATTTTTCCGCGGTTGGAAAAAAGGAGCATGGTACGCGCTAACTCCAGACAACTCATCTCGATGGCACATTGATAAAAATAAAAATCAAGTACCTGGTCAATATCATTTTCAATATTTCCAAAAGATTTCATCAGATTTATTAGTGCGGCATTCCGATGGCCAAAAGCCTTTTCGGATGCAGCAACTTTTTCGTTAATCGTAATGCTGGATTGCCCGGAAATCTTTCGAATAAAGCTTAATAATTCCTCTAAAGGATTATCCAGGTGACTGATTAAAATATCACAAATTACCAGAGCACCGGAATTGATTAGCGGATTACGCGGTTTCCCATTTTCATATTCTAATTGGATCAGGGAATTAAAGGGATTTCCGGATGGCTCGACCCCTACCCTTTTCCAAATGGATTCGCCTTCAATTTTAAAGGCCATTGCCAGCGATAAAACTTTCGAAATACTCTGAATGGAAAAACGCTCCGAATGATCGCCGATAAAATAATCGCCTCCCTGCAAACAACAAAGATGCACACCAAATTTTTCCGGACGGACATGCGCTAATTCGGGAATATAGGAAGCTACTTCGCCTATAATTGCTGCATTCTTTATGGGAGGAAACAGTTCATCCAGGATTAGCTGGTAATTCATTTTTTCGGAGTACTTAAAAGTCAATAAAATCAATCATCAAGCTTACCAGTTTGGTAGCTTCATGCCCCACTAAGCCGTGGCCACTGCGTGGTAAGATATGAATTGATTTTTCAGTAGCAGAAAGCTGCTCAAATTGATCCTGCAAAACCGGTGCCGGAACCACAAAATCAAAATAGCCTCCAACCATCAGGGTGGGAATGGTAATTTTGCTACAATCCAACGGACGTTCAAACAAGGTTTCAATCAGGTTGCTGTCTTGTATCCCCTTTAAATTTACCAGCCAGGCATTGCTGTTGAAGGGGGAATCAAATGCAAACTTAAGTTGTGCTGCGAGGGAAGGAGGTGGGGTTTCCATATCCAGGCTGTCAAACATCAAGATATCCGCCTGATTGGCATATTGATTTTCTTTTAAAAAATCTGCTGTATTGCTTATCGTAGGGTGGCTGGCACACCATTCCTGTATTTCCTGCCAGGCTTCGACTTCTTTTCCATAACCGATTTGCTGGTTGGCGTAAAAGGCCAGTTTATCTCTGCCAACATTCGCAATGGCTTTAAAATCATGTGGACCAACGATATTGATCCATCCTTTTATCTGGTCCTGTTTGCCGCTATTGATCAGCCAGGAATTGCCCAGATAACCACCCCAACTGATTCCCGCCAGATAATACGCTACATCCATTCCATATTGAGATTGTAACACTTCCAGGAGTCCGCTCAGGTCTGCTTCAAATTGTTCGGGAGTGAGGCTCTCCGGATCAACACTGCCCTGAGAGGTGCCGGAACTGCGTTGTTCCCAATAAACAACGCCATATCGATCTTCAAGTGGCCGGGTAAATGCCTCAAAAAAAGCATCAAAAATAAAGGAACTGCCTCCGGGGCCTCCATGCAGGAGGATCACCATTTTTTTTGAATTGGTATTTCCCTGCACCCACACCGGCATTTGTGCGCCTTCATTTTCAATAAAGAAAAAGTCATCCGAATTAGTACTTAACTCAAAATCGGTCTTTTCACAGGACAGAAAAACAGGTATAAAGAGGAGCAGGAACTGATACTTGTATTTCATATTATCCAATTTTCCAGGTTAAACCTAATTCAATCGCATTTTGCCAAAGCTGGGAAGAGCTAAAGGGATGTGTGAAAAACAGACTGGAGCCCAGTTGCCATTTCAGGGGTAATTTGGGGTGTTTGACAGATAAATCTTTTCCGACACCAAGTCGAAATCCACCCATAAAATAAAGGTATCGATCCTGCATTCCCGGACTGCTTGTACTATTTGCCAGATCAAAAACCGGGGCATTTAGGATTTTTGCAATACCTCCTGCCTGAAATCCCATACGATAAAAACTGCCTTTCGGGGTGGTTCGGGTCATGGTGAGTATCGGAGCCAAAAAGAGGCCCGTATGATTTCTGGTAAAATTATACCCGCCTACACGGACCCCATATTCGAGGGAATATAATTTATCCTTGACCTTTCCCTTTTTACTGGTCTTTTCGATCAAAAAGGACTTCCAACTATGGTCATACGAAAGTACAACTCCCGGGTGGAGCAAGGTTTCTCCAAAATAACTGATCCCGATTTGATGTTTGGGAATATTAAAAGCTCCTTGAGCGAAACCAAAGAAAGGAAATCCACAAAGGAACAAGAGCAGTAGGTTGCGCATTTAGATCTTGTTTCAGCATAAACGCAATACGCTAATGCGGATTTTCAGGAGCGGCAGATTTAACTTTTTTCATTTTCGGAAAGCGATTGAATACAGGATTCCCGGATTGTCCAGATTTCCTCGAAACTTTGAGGGAGTTTCGATTCCTGCACCCAATTTTTTATAAACTGCTGATGCATGCTTACTTTGTAGGTATCCACCTGGCTGGCCTGAATCTCTTCTTCCACTAATACATCTTCCGCGATCCGACTGAAATCAGAATCAATACGGGTTAAATCAAATCGTTGATCCCCATATTTTAAATAGCAGTGCGCTTCCGGTATATACTCCAGGCCATTTTGCACCAGGCCGTTCCCGATTCCGGGTGTGTTTCCGGGATGCATTTTATATATGCCGATGACCAATTTCCAGGCAGTAGCTCCCTGCTCTTCAGCCACCGCTTTTAAAAAGGCGTGTTTCGAACTACAGGTGCCCTTTTTTTCTTTCAACACCAAACTCAAATCAGACCGGTTGGTATTTCGGCCGTAAGGCAGACAAGCAACATAGTCAAAGAGGTCTGAAAAGTCATAAATCCCTAAGGTCCGCACTTGTCGGCTTAGTGGCCCCTTGTCTTTTAAATTAAAATTAATATTCTTTACTTTCATTGTATAAATCCGGGTTGTTCGCTTTGGCCTATTTTATATAACATTAATGCGGCCATATTTTCTACCCGTTTTTTAGCTTCAGCTACTTTTTCTCCTTCAAAATGGGCATCGAGTGTTTCAAAGAAAAGCTGTTTCCAACGGTCAAAATGCCTTTCCTCCAGGCGTACCTTTTTATGTAGTGCCAGATGGGTCACCATCATATTGCCGCGATAGCTCATTTCATCCAGGAGCATACTCTCCCAAAAAGAATACATCAGAGGCATGTGCTCATCCCAGGAAATTGGTACCACTTCCGTGAAAATAAATCCGATGACATCATCCTTCAATACCTTTTCATAAAAGGAATCTACCAGGAGCTTGATGTCTTCTTTATGCTGAATCTGATGCTTCATACTAATTACCAAAATACACCATTCGTCAGGGCCAGCGTAATAACTACCGCAGCTACCCAAAAAAGGATATCCTGACGAATGCCTCTGTCGCGTCTGGAGGCAGCTTGTTTAAGCCGTTTAATTAATTGTTCGCCACCGGTTTTTGTAGATTTTGAGACACATACATGCAATCGCTCAGGCTTATACCCAAACGAAAGTAATTAGG
>JAGQWR010000217.1 GCA_020437105.1 Saprospiraceae bacterium | reverse complement strand
AAAGCCGGTACTTCAGCGGCAGCAGCGAATGAATAATAAATCCGGCCAGAACAACGGGGAATAGTGTGGGTAATCCCAAGTGCGATTCAACGGCATACCGATTAACCAGATATGATAAAACAACTAATTGGACCAGTATTAAAAGGTATTTAATACCAAAAGCCCCGGATTTGCCTGGCGATTGATTTGATTGTCCTGAAACAGACGACTGGTTTATTATGGCTACTAGTCTATTCATGGAGATATACCAAAGCTGTAGTGGTTTATTTTTCTATTATTTTAAGTATTTCCGGATTGGATAATAATTGTTTATAGAGTTCTGCAGCTATTAATTGATGCCCCAGAATATTTGGGTGACTATCAAAGGATGTTAATGTGATTTCTTCCAGCGTATAATCATCGTAAACACTACTTAGATCCAAAATTATAAAGCCATGTTTTCGGGCTATTTCAAATATCTGATCAATGTATTTGTTGTCATTTCGTTGCCTTGTTCTGGGCCAATAAACCAAAATTGGTTGGATCCCTTTACGCTGGCATATTTGACTGATTCGCTCATAACAACCGTTGACCAGATACGTGTTGATTTTTTGTGTCTGGCGTGCATTCATTGTCATGTCCATGCCTGGAGAAAACCCTTCTTCTGCTAAGCCTTCCATGACAAAATCCAGGTCAATTGGCATGTTTTCAGAAAATGCTTTTTTTGTTTCTTCGAGCGCTTTTTGAATGTCCACTCCATGCGAAACGATGATCAGCGCATCCATTTCAAACGCTTGCACTTTTGTTTCTAATCTGGAGGTGAGTTCCAGTAAGTGGTACCCGGGAACAGAAAAGTTCAGAAATTCATATTGTTTGTCAAATGGCCTGGTCTCATTAAATTTATTTTCCAGAAGCTCATCAAAAACCTGGTCGTCTTTGACTCCGGATCCCATTACATACGAGCCTCCCAAAATGCCGGTCCTAAATGTATTTGGTGGTTTTACTTTTGAATATTCTCTATCCCGCATCCCCAGGCTGTTTGTGCTAATAGGAGCACCTTTAAATTCGATGTTTACGTTTGGCCTTAGATCGTATTCGACCCAATTATTTAGCGGCACTGCCAATTCTGTTTTTGAAAAAATAAGCCAATCATCCGGTCGCTGCTGTTCTTCCGAGAGCGGAGAGGTGAGTTGATTTGTAATCAGGATATCTTCATAATATCCTTTTATCATAAGTGCATCATCTGCTTCGGTGAGGTGTTTCTCATAAATATGTTCAACAGGTTTGTCGGTGAAACCCTGAAACATATTTAGTACAGATGGAATAGTGCACAAGGCAAAAACAGACAGGGTAAGTCCGCCCCAGAAAACAGAAAGCATCTTGCCATCATCCGGTTCGAGAAAACCTTTAAGTTTTGTTTTATCGAATAAGAAAAAACCAACACCTCCTATCAGAATGCCGGACAGCATAAATAATAGAAGTTTGGTCCACTCCGTAAAAGAGGGCGTTTTTAGAGAAGTCATAAACTCCCACCAAAGGCTAACAGAGGGGCTGTTCCAAAAACTCCATAACAAGGACATAAAAGCAAACATGGCTGCTATCTGGGTGGCTCTTAAAATTGCCTGTACCCAATATGGTTTCCCAAAACCAAACCGGTCTTTTTTAGGAACCAGTTGTTGGTAAACGGAACTAGCCGCCACGAGCAATCCGAAAATTCCCCAGAAGGCGGCATCAATAGCGCGCAAAGGAAAACTTCCCTGGAGCCAAAACCATTGAAAGGAGTGGAGCATCCAGGTGATTCCGAATGCCAGGAGGATCGAAATAACCATCCCGCTAATTTTTCCAATATTCCGGAGTTTAAAATAGATGGGATAGTAAAACACCTTCATGATATAATCCCGCCAGTAGATATTAATACGTCGCCACAAATCACTAAATCCGGAAGCAAAAAAATAGTTGTGAAAAACAATAGGGAGATTAAACCCAAAAAGACAAAGGATGCCAATCGCTGAATGAAAAAGTCCGGAAAGGCGCAATATCAAGAGGTATGAAGTAGCAGCATAAAGGACAAAGGATAATAAAGAATCTACTTCCCCTAATGGAGGCTGGACATAATAATAAATAATGCGATAAAGCATCAGATGAAAAAAACCTCTGATCATCCAGCGTGTACCCTGCTGATAAATTTCCAGAGGTGCTTTGCTGTAATATGCTCGCTGAAAAATTTTATAATCGACAACCGGGAAGAGGGTGAAAACCAGATTTGGCAACATCAAAAAATAGGCGAGTTGCTGTAAGAATGGGGCTGGTTTTTTTTCATAACGGATATCATAGAGATAAACGGAGGCCCGAAACATGAATATGGATCCAATGATTGGAACAACATGAATACTATCCGGTATTTTTTCTGAAAAACTGACCCATACCCAAGCCAGGCATGCAGCTGCTATTGCCAATGCAATTGACCGATAGGTAACGGAGATGGGTATTTGTAAAATACCAAAAAATATAGCAAATATAGCCAGAGTCGTAAGTGCCGGTACCCAGTTTAGAATCCAGAATAAAGCGCCAACACTTAGCAGGAAAAAAAAGGGGAGTCTCCATTTAAAAGGGAGAAGCGCATGGATGAAAAAGCCGGAAACGACATAGGGAATGAAATGGGGAAGTCCCAGGATTTGCTCGATAGCATAGCGGTTAATTAGCCAGGCTAAAACAGCTAATTGAACCAGGATCAACAAATACTTTATTGAAGTAGCTGCAGCATCAGAAGCGCCCGGAGCCGTTTGTTCTGAATGTGATCGTTGATTAATAATGTTGATCATTCTACCCATTATCTAAAAATCATTTCATTTTTGTTAGTTCAATTATTTCCGGGTTGGAAGTTAATTTTTCGTATAACTTCATCGCGACTAAGTAGTGCCCTAATTTGTTTGGGTGTTTATCCCAACTTGCAAGTTGTATTTCTTTCGGATCAACTCCATCGTACGCGGATTCGAGATCAAGGATCACATAATTATACTTTCTGGCTGTTTCCAGTAAAAAGTCTTTGTGGTCTTCCACTTCATCAAGTATGGTCCTTGGCCAGAAAACCAGAATCGGAAGCATGCCCTTTTCGCGACTTTTTTCAGCAATAAATCGGTAGCAGGCGTCCACCATTTTTTTAGCCTTTTCAATCTGAAAAACATAATCCGATTCAGAACGATCATTTCGTTTGAGATTTTCCTGATTTTCAATTTCCTGAAGAAAATCGAATGGAATGTCAAAGCCGGAGGAAATATTCCGGTACAAACAATCTCTCATGCGCGCTACATCTACACCATGGCTTATCAGGATCAAACCATCTAAATCATAATTAGGAATATTTTCGGAAAATTGATAGACGTTATGTAACAAATGATAAGCCGGAACAGCAAAATTCAGCAGCTCATACTTTTTGTTAAAAGGCATTTCTTTATTTAACTTATTCTCACAGACTGTCTCAAAGACTTCGTTGTCATTTACCCCGGATCCTACTACATACGAACCGCCCAGAATTCCAAATCGCACCGTGCCCTCCGGAATTTCTGTTGTATATTCTTTATCGCGTAGCCCCTGACTGTTTGTGGTGATTGTGGCTTCCTTTAATATTGATTTTGTGGATGGTTTGAGGTCATATAAGCGCCAGTCATTTGTAGCCCGTGCTGCATCCGATTTGGAAAAATTCACCCAACTGGAAGGTTTTTTTTGCATATCAGATAAAGGGGAAGCCAATTGATTGCTTATGAGTAAATCTTCATAATATCCGCGGATCATGTCTGCATCATCCTGCTCGTTCAGACGGGTTTCAAAAACGTGTTCTACTGGTTTGTCAGTGAAGGGCTGGAAAATATTTAGTACAGCCGGGATGGTAAGTAAGGCAAAAATCGCAAGGGTAAGTCCGCCCCAAAAGACAGACAGGATTTTCCCTTCATCAGGCTCGATAAAAGTTTTTACCTGAGGAATCTCAAAAATACGGAACCCAACAAAAGCGGCGAACAGCAATCCCAGCATCGACAAAGCCAACTGCATCCATTCACCGACAGGTGCCTGAATTGCTTTTACAATCAGGTTCCACCAATCGCCGAGCGTCGGACTGCTCCAGAGTGTCCAGAAAATGGCCATGAAAGAAAACATGGCAACCACCTGCACTGCCCGGATGGCTGTTTTTTGATTTAGCGACTGGCTGGCAACTGCCTTTTTTTTCGCAGCACCATCTTGCTGAATGACAGAATTTAGGG
>JAGQWR010000216.1 GCA_020437105.1 Saprospiraceae bacterium | reverse complement strand
GTCTGGAAGATGATATCCCCACTCTGAATGTGCTGGCTAAGTTCCTGTTGGGCAGGACTATTTGTACAGGCAAACAGACAGCTTGTCGTAAATAACAATACAAGTTTTATGGCATTCATATCTTAATGTCGCTTCTCATCATGCTCAATAATCGCCTCATAGATAGCACTTTGTATCCTCGGACGAATATCCAATTTATTCAACTTGTAGTTATTCATACTGGGGTAAGTCCGGTTGGAAAGAAAAACATAGATCAGGTTTTCGGCCGGATCTGCCCAGACGGCGGTGCCGGTAAAGCCGAGGTGCCCAAAGGTTTGATCAGATGCCTGATCACACATATTAAGAGATTGAGAAGTATCCAGCTGTCGCATATCAAATCCGAGTCCGCGGCGAGTACAGTCAGTACAGCGGCTGGTAAATAGCTGCACCACATTCGGGTCTATAATAAACTCGCCACCATAGTAGCCCTTATTGAGGAGCATTTGCATCAGGATGGCCATGTCGCGGGCATTCGAAAAAAGTCCGGCATGCCCACTCACTCCCCCGAGCATAGCAGCGCCCATATCGTGCACATGTCCCTGAATTCGGCGCCTCCGGAAGTATTTGTCTTCCTCGGTTGGCACAATCGAGTTCATCGGAAAACGCTCTAATGGCAGGTAGCCCATGGTTTGTAATCCCAAGGGACGGTAAATCGCATCCTGCGCATACTGATTGAGCGGCCTGCCGCTGACCTCTTCGACCATTTTCGCCAATAAATAGAAGCCCAGATCACTGTACCAATAACCTTTTTTAGTGCTTAGGCGGGAGTTGTAAATCTGCGACCAAATGCTATCCCGAAAGGCAAATTGCAAGTATAAATTTTCTGCCACCTCAATATTAAAATCATCGCTGGGACTGGCATGGTACAGCGATTTCATCGGATAACCTTTCGAGGTGATCGTCTGCTCATAAAACGGAATCCAGGAAATTAGTCCGGCTCGGTGCGCCATGATCTGATCAATGGTCATACCTGCCTTATTTGTCGAATCCAACTGCGGTAAATACCAACTTAGTGGCTCAAAAACGCCGATCTTTTGTTCTTCATGCAGCTTCATGACAGAGACAGTAGTGGCGGCTACTTTGGTGATAGAAGCCAAATCAAATATATCTTCGGTAGTCGTTTTGCGCTTCCGCGAATAGGTATGGTAGCCATACGCCTTTTCGAAAACTACCTGTCCGTCTTTAACAACTAATACCACGCAGCCGGGAGTTGCTCCCTTATCTACAGCCTCATTGGCGATGGTGTCAATTTTGAGAAGCAGATCGGAAGACATACCTACTTCTTCCGGCAGGCCATAACCCAATCGGTAAATATCCGGCGTGTATAATCCTTGTCCAAATACGGCTCCTGGTGAAGCGGTTACCGGTAATTTGCCATCTATGCTATATGCTCCAAATACGGCTTGCGCTGCCAGTTCCTGGAAATCATTTTCTTCTTCATAAGCTTGTAGAATACAAGCGACTCCATCAAAATATTTTAGTGCGTAGGGATTGCCAAAATGCACGAGCACAACCTTGGTACGCTTTCGTAAAGCCTCAATAAATTCAATGGCACTCTTACTGATTCCATAATTATTGGATGCCTGACTGCTCAAATCGTGCAGGCTCACAAAGACAAGTTCCCTGGTGCCCAACTTTTGAAGTAACTCCCGTCTTCGATCTACTCCGATCGACTTGTCTGCCTGAAAATGATCCATAGCCGCATAGGCTCCGAGTTGTTTTTGGAAGGCAGTCATAGAGCTGGCACCAATGCTGAGGCTGGCCATATCCAGTGTATCTATGTCTCGAATTGGCAGGATCTGATCATTATTTCGCACTAAGGTTAAGGACCTCCGAATTAATTTTCGCCGTAAGGCATATGCGCTTGGCGTATTAATGTCAGCCCGAATGTTTTCTACTTTAATCTGCGGGGTTTTATCGAGCCCCAACTCGTATTTCATGCGCAAAATCCGTTTTACACTTTCGGCGATTCGTTCGCGTGCAGCTGTACCGGAGTTCATGTATTCCAACAACTTTAGCGCAGCTGCCGGCACATTCTCCGGAAGGAGTAAAATGTCATTCCCTGCCTTTATGGCTTCTACTTCCAGATCTCCTGGCTTATGGTGTTTGGTGACCCCGGCCATTCCAAGTCCGTCTGTAATAATTACTCCTTCAAAATGCATTTCATTACGCAAGATTCCTTCAATGGCTTTCGCCGAAAGAGAGGTTGGCATATTGGCAGCAGAATCTATTTCCGGTACCTGCAAATGCGCAATCATCATACTTTTGATATGTTGGTCGGCTAGTATCTGAAAGGGAAATAGTTCGATGCTATCCAGGCGTGCCCGGGGGTGCGAAAGTATAGGGAGATCCAAATGAGAGTCCACGTCTGTATCTCCATGGCCGGGAAAATGTTTGGCACAGGCGACTAATCCATGATCCTGCATGCCCAGCATGTACATGTATGATTTGGCGGCTACATTTATTCGGTCTTCGCCGAATGAGCGGTAATTGATAACCGGGTTGGCCGGATTGTTATTGACATCTGCTACCGGAGCAAAATTGATATGCACGCCAAGCCGCACACATTGCCGGGCAATTTCAGTACCCATGTCATAGATCAACCTGTTGTCCTGAATGGCGCCCAAGGTCAGCGCTTTAGGAAACCCCATGGCGTCTTCTTTGAAGCGCATCTCCAGCCCCCACTCTGCATCCATGGAAATCAGCAACGGAATGTTGGATAATTTTTGAAAGCGGTTGCTTAGTTCTGCCTGCTTCTCCGGTGTGCCCTGGAAAAAGCAGAGACCACCAAGATGGTACTCCCGAATTAGATTCTCTAAATTTTTGGTGTGATCTGTTCCCTTGTTTGAATGTGCCCGAACCATAAATAGTTGTCCGACCCGTTCGGCATCGGTCATGGCATCATATATCGAGTCAACCCAGGATTTCTCTGAAGCCGGCGTTGTTGCAACAGGCGATGATTGCCAGAAGAAGGCAGGAAGGATGAAAAAAGCAACAAAGAGGATTAAAATAGCTCCAATTGGTTTTGGTAAACGGGTCATTGTGCAGGTGTAGCTTGTTGGCGTTGTAAAATGTTTGGGTCCAGCGCTTGGGCTTGTTGATAATACCCATTGGCTTTTTCCAGATCAGTAGTGTACCAGGCAGTACCCAGGTTTAGCAAGATGATCGCCTTTTCTGAATCGGAGCTTGCGAGGGGAAGTGCTCTTTCAAAGTATTCGATCGCTTTGGCACTATTCTGCTGGCTGCCATAGGCAACCCCCAACAAGCGGAGCGTTTCGAAATCATTTGGCATCTGTTCTTCCGCCTCATGTAGATAACGTAAAGCAGTGTATGGATCGTTTCGTTGCTCCCCAAAAAATTGGCCGGCTTTCCGACTTGTCAGTGCCCGATAGCGTTTAGCCTCCGTGTAATTTGGGTTTATTTCAAGCGCCTTATCAAAATAGGTAAAGGCTTCGCCAAACTGATCCAGATTTAAATGCGCTACTCCCTTGTTGTTAACCGCTTCGATAAATTCCGGATCAATGGCCAGCGCCTTATCGTAATTTCGAATGGCTTCGTGGAAGGAGCCTAAATAGATATATGCATTCCCTAGCAGGTGATAAGGGTGTTTGTAAAGCGGATGAATTTCTATGGACCTTTGTAAATGTGTGATGGCCTCCTGTAAAATGGCTTTTCGGGTGTTTTCATCTTTTGTTTGCTGGGCCCGGTTAATGAGTTGCCCACCTACCGAAGTCTGTAATTTAGCACTGCCTTCAGATACTTTAATGTCAGTGGTAAAAAGGGTGTAATCATTCTTCCAGACCGGGTTTCGCAAAACGGTTAGCGAACCAAAAAGTATGGTTATGGCAAGAATGGGATAAAGCCCCGTTTGCAACCCTTTAAAGGAAAGCTGTTTTCCCTGTCCCCGATTAATAAACTGATATACCAGAGCAGCAATCGCCAGACAGAAACCCACAGATGGCAGAAAGAGAAACCGCTCTGACATATTGGTTCCTACCGGGAAAACAATGTTGGATACAATCGAAAGGGTAATCAGGTAAAACCAAATCCCAAATCCCCAGATACTTTTTCGACGCAGGCTGTAGATGGCACCTGCTAATAAAGCCAGGTGTGCAACCAGACTCAGCAGGACAAGCGGATCGCTAAATTCCATGACCTCTATATGTCGGGGATAATAATCATGTGTAAGTGGGTTAGGCACAAAGAGTAATTGGATGTACTTCCCCAGGGTATAAATAATGGTCGCATATTTTTCGCCGAAAGGCATCGCTACATATCGGCCACCTTCTAATACCAGAAAGGGGTTGTTCATTAATTCACTGCTTGGATCACCGAGCGACCAACCGAGTATTTGTCCGCGAAGAATTAGAAAAAGAACGCTCGCAGCCCAGATAGGCCAGCTTCGCACCAGCGCCGGAACAGGCTTGGCGTCGCGGAAATAATACAGGGCCAATGGCACCACCGCCAGGAGGGTGATGATGTGTTCTTTTGACAATAATCCCAGGAAAAAAAACAGCCCCGACAGGCTATACCATTTTACCTTCGAGCCACCATCCCAGGCTCGAAGTAAGGCGTAAAGTGCTCCTATGCCACCCAAAAATGCCATGATTTCATCCCGTCCTTTAATGTTGGCTACTGCCTCGGTATGCAAGGGATGGGCTATGAAAATCAAGCTGGCAGCCAGGGCTACCCAGGTAGCCAGTGTACTTCCTTTTTTTGGACTCAACAGCCTGAAAAGAAACAGGTATAAAAGGGCGCCACACAATCCAAAAAACAGACAATTGACCAGGTGTCCGACAAAGGGGTTTTCGCCGAAAAATTGATATTCTGTAGCAAACATGAGTAAGGTCAGCGGCCGATACCGGCCACCGGCTACCAATTTGTCTTTGCCCGCTACCTTGAAAAAACCGCGAAAAGTATCATAGCTCAGGATTTCATCAAAACCCGCAAAACCCTGCTGAGTGAATTCATTATTGGTAATTACAATCGCATCATCTGATGCAAACTCATTACCCAGGGAGTTTGCGTACAATAAAAATCCGAGACAAAAAAGGAGTCCGGCCTGGAGGCGGCGATTGCCAAACCAGGATGGATAATTACTTGCCGGGCTAACTCGTACTGGAGTAGCAGGCTGGCTCTTTTTTGCACTTTTCTTTTTCGACATATTGATCACTCCACACAGGAGTGTTTTATGTAGTTATCCCACTACTTAATGGATATCCAGTTCCTCATGTTGCTGCAGTGCCTTATACCTGCCTTTTCCGAATTTTGTTCCGTTAAAGGATTCGGTCTTTACCAATTCCACTTGTTTATCTGCTGGTAATTTATTGAAATCCCGACACTTTGCAGAACAGGCGTGCTCGTACTTGGCGGCGCAGGCATCGCACTGCAAAAAAAGAATGTGGCAATGTTCATTTGCACAGTTGACATGGGTGTCACAAGGTGCTCCACACTGATGGCAATGAGAAATCACTTCGCCATTAATCGATTCGCCCATGCGTTCATCAAAGACAAAGTTCTTCCCGCGAAATTTATTTGGGAGACCCAGGTTTTCCACCTGACGGGCATATTCGATGATGCCGCCATCCAACTGATATACTTCTTTAAATCCTTTATGTTTGAGGTAAGCACTGGCTTTTTCACAGCGGATGCCGCCAGTACAATACATCACGATCGGATGGTCTTTTTTGTCAGACAGGATCTCTTCCACCTCCGGCAGCGCATCCCGAAAAGTCTCTACATCGGGCAGGATGGCATTTTCGAAATGGCCGACCTCGCTCTCGTAGTGATTTCGCATATCAACAATGATCGTTTCCGGACGATTGGTGACTTCGTTAAAGTGCACGGCATCCAGGTGAACGCCTCGATCCGTAACATCGAAGGTCTCATCATTGAGGCCATCTGCTACAATCTTTGGCCGAACCTTTATTTTAAGTTTGTAAAAGGATTTGCCATCATCTTCAATAGCAAAATTGAGTCGGATTTCACGGAGGAAAATAATTTGGTCCTTTGCTTCCGTAAAAGCATCAAATTGAGCCTTGGGCACGGATATTTGTCCGTTGACACCCTCCTGGGCTACATAGATTCGACCAAATACGCCAACTTTGGAAAAGAGGATGTAGAGATGGTCCCGAAAAAGTTTCGGGTTTCCAATTTTCGCATAACGGTAAAAAGAGAGGGTGATACGTTCTTCACCACTCTGCTGAAGCCGCTGCTTCAGTTCGTCTTTGTTGATCAGATTAAATAAACGCATGTGTTTCCGGTTGATTCTGAAATGGCAAGTTGCAGGCTTGCTGAATGCCGGTCGGGCAGTGGTCGTTTCCACTGCCCGATCAGCGCAAAGATAAGGAATGCCATTTCATAGCCAAACCAGATCACTCAGGTAAGTTAGTTAATATGGGAGGCGCTTAGATGCATTACGCATTAAAGCCCGGGTGAGGGTTTGAGCAGAAGATCCTACCGAACCTGAAGCTTCATAATCATAACGCCATAATAAATTCCCGTCGAGGGCATTATGTAGATTAAGTGTGGTCTGCACCGAATTTGTAGCCGTCCAAACCCCAAATACGATACCAATAGCTGCAGCGGCAACTTCATTAAATGGTTTGTCAACTTCGGCCTTACCTGAAAGCACGGCATCAACACCTAAAAGTGAAGCTATTTCTTCTTTTGGCATATTTCGTAAATCGTAATAGCCGACTCCAGCCTCACTAAGCTTTAAATTAGTACGCTCAATATCCTGCACGTCAATGAGCAATCGGCCTTTGCCAATTTCATTGAGCAGAAAAGAAAAGGCTTCATCCTGCATAGCATAACCCATATCGGATTCCATTTCATAGACAACTTCCGGAGGGATGTCTTCCCGTATTTTATCATTGGTAAAGATCACATCAAAAGGCAATAGTGCTATTTGCTGATGTGAGGCGGCTGCAGATTTAAAACCTGGAGAAATATAAACGGTTGGGCCACAAGCTTGCAGAAGTAAAGTGGCCAGCAATAGGAAGGTAATGGATGATTTCATTTGGTTGATTTTTATTAATACAAAAAAAATGAAATTCCAGCTTCCATATACTTATCAAAATAGTAAAGTCTCCTTAAAGAAGTGTTAGCATTTATGGCGGTTTTAGATTGTAAACGCTTTCCGGTCTAAATTCAGCCAATCCAGTGTATTGTTACAGAATATATCCTCGACCTGAGGGGGGGCTAAATCCATTTTTTCAATAAATGCACCAATTTCCAGGTCGCCAAGCGGGAAGGGGTAATCAGAACCCAGCGTCACCTTTTTTGGGCCGGCAGTTTTCAGGATATATTCCAGCAATAAGGGATCATGGGTTATACAATCTACCCAGAATTTGCCGAGGTATTCACGGGGATTGTGATCGTTGTCGATGGCTACCAGATCAGGTCGGCAATTGTATCCGTGCTCAACACGTCCGATAGTGGGTAAGAAAGAGCCACCGGCATGAGCAAAGTTGCAACGCAATTCAGGCAAACGTTCAAAAATACCGCCAAAAATAAAGGAGCAAATTGCCCGGGAAGTTTCAGCCGGCATACCAACCAGCCAGGGGAGCCAGTATTTTTCCATGGAATGAAAACCCATCATGTTCCATGGATGTACCAGGACGGCCATTCCAAGGTCCTGACAGGCTTGAAAGATGGGAAAAAATTGTTCTTCGTTTAAATTCAGGTCATTGATGTTGGATCCGATCTGGATGCCAACCAATCCGATTTCTTTACAGCGTTCCAATTCCTGGATTGCCAGTTTGGTGTCTTGCATGGGGATGGTACCCAGGCCGATATAGTGTTTTGGATAATCTGCTACTAATTGGGCCAGATCATCATTTAAGAAACGGGAAAGCTCCAGGGTGTCTTGTGGTTTTGCCCAGTAGGAAAACATAACAGGGATTGTGCATACGACTTGTACCTGTGTTTTGTTTCCGGCATACTCCTCAATTCGTAATTTTGGATCCCAGCAATTCGCTTCAATTTCCCGGAAGAAGTTATCGCCTTTCATCATTCGGGCAAACCCGGGTCTGTGGTGATCCAGGTAAATAAAATCTCCATATCCGAATTTTTCTGCAAAACGCGGAAGTTTTTCCGGGATGATATGGGTATGCATGTCGATCTTGAGCATGGTAATTTGGCTTTAAGTTTGTGTGTGGGATTTACACTTCGGCCAAGGTACACAGAAGGAGTCAGGGCAAAAAAAAATCCCCCCATAAACAATTGTCTATGGGGGAATTCCAATTACTCAGGGGTTTTTAGTCTAAATCTTTCAAGCGTTTTTTGACGGCTTCAATTGTTTTTTGCTGAGCGGAAATATCTCCCTGGCGAGCAGCTTGGGCAGATTCATTATCGCGAATGCCTTCTTCCGCCTTCCGAATGGTTTCTTCTGCCTGAGCGATATCGTCCTGGTATTTTTGTTTTTCTTTTTCCAGTGAATCCAGTTCTTTTTCCAGATCTTTTAGTCGCTCTTCTTCCGTTTTCAATTCTTCTTTTACCAATTCTTTACTCACACTAAGTACAAAGCGTTCCATAAAACGTTTTGCATCTTCATATCGGGAGGGATGCATCTGAGAATTCAGGTAAGCGCCACCTAAATTAAACCACACCATTACATCTACCTCTCCGGCTCCTTCTGTGATCAGGGTATAAACGTCAACAGTATTTCCGGCCCCAACACCGGGGATATCTGCATCGTCCGAAAATACCTCGTCTGTTCCTTTTAATTTTTTAGGCTTTGCGCCGAAATCTTTCATATAATCGGACCACAGCTTCTCAATCAGTTTTATGTCGCTTGTTTCAATTGAAAGCACCAGCGCATTCTCGTTTCCCTGGCTCATCGACCGAACCTCCTCATTAAGGGAGTATTCTGCCTGAGAAAAGCCCAAATTCAAAGCAAAAAGAAAACCGGAAAGTAAAATCAATTTTTTCATAGTATATCATTTCGAGTTTTGAGATAAGCCCGTATGCACGAGCCATATTAAGACTGGATTATTTTG
>JAGQWR010000215.1 GCA_020437105.1 Saprospiraceae bacterium | reverse complement strand
GAGACAGCTGTAGAGGCTTTGGAGCAAGCCAGAGCAAAAACCGGAAATTCAGGGCTTCAATTGAGCGATTTGAAGCAGGAAGAAGATGTCGTTGATACCTGGTTTTCATCCTGGTTATGGCCAATGGCTGTTTTTGACGGCTTTGAAAATCCGGAAGAATTAAAATATTACTATCCGACTAATGTACTGGTTACCGGTTGGGACATCATGTTCTTTTGGGTAGCGCGGATGATCATGTCCGGCTATGAGTATTCGGAAGAATTACTTGGGAAAGAGTTGGTTGAATCGAAAGGGCGTCAGCCATTCCACGATGTATTTTTTACCGGGATGGTACGGGATAATAAGCGTCGTAAGATGAGTAAGTCATTGGGGAATTCTCCGGATGCACTGGCGCTCATTGAAAATTATGGTGCGGATGGTGTGCGTTTTGGGATGCTGAGCAGTGCTTCTGCCGGAAATGATATCATTTTTGATGCGCCTTTTGATCCGATAACTAAAGAAGCGCTCAACGAGAGCAAACTTTGTGAACAGGGTCGAAATTTCTGCAACAAAATGTGGAATGCCATGATCCTGGTAAAGGGTTGGGAATTGGAAGAAGGTGCTGCAGATGTAGCTGCTACCAATATTCAGGAACTGGCACTCAGCTGGATTGAGAATAAGTTTGAAATAACAGTTGCGCTGGTAGAGGATCACTTTCGAACCTATCGGCTTTCTGATGCCCTCATGGCACTGTACAGTTTTATTTGGGAGGATTTTTGTTCCTGGTATCTGGAAATGATCAAACCGGGGCAAGGAGAAAACATTTCACGGGCTATCCATCAGCGGACAGTGGATGTATTTAGCCGGATGATGAGTTTGCTGCATCCGTTTATGCCTTTTATTACGGAGGAAATCTGGCATCAATTGCGCGTGCGTGCATCGGGAGAGGATTGTGTAGTGAGCAAATATCCGGTATCGGCAGCCCATGATGCATCACTGGTAAAAATGGTAGATCGGGCAAAGGATGTTGTTCGGAAAGTTCGGGAGATCCGAAATTCTAAAGGGGTGAAGAATCATGAGGTTTTCCCGCTCTACGGACAAAAAAGCAAGGAGTTGGAAGCCTTCCTGCATACGCCCGGGATATCTGATATGATCCTGAAAATGGCTCGATTAGAATCCATCGAAATCACAGAACAGGAAATCGAGCATTCGATCTCTTTCATCGCTGGTACGGATCAATTTTACCTGGATTTAAAACAGGAAGTTGATGCAGAACAGGAACGGGCGAAATTGGAAGAGGAGTTGAAATACTATCAGGGTTTTGTACAATCTGTTCAGAAGAAACTTTCAAATGAGCGCTTTGTAGCGAATGCACCGGAAGCTGTTGTTGCTATGGAACGTAAGAAGATGGCAGACGGGGAGGCTAAGATTGGTATGCTTAAAGAGAGCCTGGCAAAACTGAATTAGGAACATTTTTACTGTCAGATAAAAAAGAAAAGCCGGACCGTCGATCGACGGCCCGGCTTTTTCATTCGGCGAAAGCCTGAATTATTTCTGGATTACAAAAGTCTGAGTACGTACTCCTTGGTTTGTTACAACCTGTAGGAAATAAGTACCATTAGACATGCCTTCCAAATTAAGTTCAACTTGCTGGCGTTGGATATTTTCCATACGTTTTACCTGGATAATTTTTCCGGTAATATCCGTTACAAAAAGATCCACCTGCTCCATATTTTGAACCAGATCCAAATCAACATTCAGAATTTGTTGAGCTGGATTTGGGAACAGGTTAATGGTATTCGCCTCAGAAAGCTGAGTTGAATTAACATCTTCCAAGAATCCAAGAGTTACAGCAATAGCCGGAACGATATCGGCACCAAAACCAACTGTAGAGTAATCTTCAACATCAAGGTCACCGTTTACACCAAGCACACCAGCGTAACGTGGCAGACCAATTGTTTCTGAACGGAAAACCTGCGCGCTGTAATCATTTACTTCAGAAACACCAAACAACAATTCGTCGCCCGGAGTATCCGTAATGTATTCAATAACAGCCAGGTAGCGGGTATTGCTTTCCAAAGGAATCTGCTCTCCTGCAAGGGTCGTAATTGGCAAAGTAATTGGAGTAGTCCGATCTTCGGTGCCGGTAGTTACATAGGTTACCAATCCTAAAGCGTTTCCACGCTCATCCGGATTTACCAAACCATCTGCATTTTCATCTTCCCAGGAATAAATTTTCAGGAAGACTGTGTTGCCAGATCCACCATCGCTTTCTTCTACGGTGAAAGTGATAGTCTCAAAGTACAGGTTGTCACCATTTACACAGTAATACTCATTACCATAAGCCCAGGACCAACCTTCATTTGGATCTTCCCAGTTGGCATCAGCCGGACGGGTAGCATCATCCCAAGCAACGTGTTTAGCCCAGACATTTTCAGTCATTTCAAAAGTGAAAGTCTGCACATTATTGTCAGGGTTGTCATCAACATTATCCTGTGTCAGAGTATAAGTACCTGTATGTAATCCCATCATAGAAGGCGTGAAACCATCACCATCGAAAAGTACATTTTCAACAAGCGTGTCAACTTCAACCAGGCCATAAGCCAGGTCTTCTGTATAAGCAACATCGCCATTAGGGTCTTCGATAGTAATGTTCAGGCTTACACCTGTTTGGTCAGTTGAACCAACGTTTTCTACATCAGCCAGGAATCCAAACTCTTCTGTCTGAGACAATGGCCACAATACGTTAGGAGCCGTTGCAAAGAAATTAGAGTTAACGCGCATGTCGTTTGGTGGAATGAAGATAATAGATGGATCACCATCAAACAATTGCAGGTCGTCAATCAACCAGTAGTACTCGTAGTTACCAGTCCAGGACCACTGTAGATAGACAGTTGATTGGCCAGCTGCTACTGAGGAAATATCCAGGATAGTCAGTTCCGGGTTTTCAGACCAACGGGTACCAGTATCAATGTCATAGAGATTGAAGGTGGTATAGTCAACACCATTGTTACTAACATTCAGTACTGCATTACCTGTTGTTGGTAATCCGAAAACACCAATCAGCGCTTCCAATTTCAACCAAACTTCAGCTTGGGCAGAACAGTCGATTGGAGCTGCATTCAAAAGGGCAATGTGATCAAGTGGTAAACCACCTAATTTGTCAGAGTCCATCAACAGGAAACCGTTGTCGGCAGTAGTTGAAAAGAAACCATTGTCGTGTTGGTTATAATAGTTTGCCCAGTTTACCACACAACCAGCGCCAACGCCCTGATCCGGGTCATCACACCAGGTCCATTCAGCACCCTGGAGGGTAGCGTCTTCAGTGGTCCAGCCTGCGGGCAGATCGCCATCAGAAAACTCATTTGAATAGAAAGCTGTTTGTGCCATTCCTACCAGGGAAAAAGCGACAACCATCGTAAAAACTAAGGTTGCTTTTTTAGTAAAATTCATCATAATTGTTCGGTTTTGTTTTTAATTCCGGTTTAAACCCAAACCACTAAGGTTCTAAACCGCTTGGTGGAACTAATAAAAAATTATAGTCATGTAAAAATAAGAATAAACCCCGCAAAGCAATGCCTTGCAGGGTTTAATCAGACCTAAATGTATTACGAATTACTTAATTATTAGACGTTCGGTGCGCACACCAAAGTCTGTAGCGATTCTAACGAAGTAGGTTCCGGCAGGAAGATTGTGTACATCGATCTCTGTAGAGAAAGATTTGAGGCTTCCCAACTGGTTAGATTGAATCAAACGTCCCTGAATATCCATCAGATCAATATTAACCTGAGAAGAGATTTTCTGCAGCTCAATATTCAACTGAACCTGGTCAGAAGCTGGATTTGGGAACAATTTGATCTGGTTAGATGCATCCAAAGTTTCGGTTACAGCAGAAAAGATCGGCGTGGATCCGATGTTTAAGCGTACAACCGGCACAAAATCACCGCCAAATCCAACAGAGCTAAGTGGTTCTGTTTCCAGATCAGCAGCAATACCCAACATGCCGGCATAACGAGGAGCACCAAGTTGAGCAGAGTTTAAAATCATAGCACTGTAATCCTGTGCGTCAGAAGCACCGAAATCAACCCGTGTTTCGTCTTCTGCAATAAATTCAATGACTACGATATAATCTTTATTGTCTTCCAATTCTACCGTTTCACCTGTAAAGAGGTTGGTTAGGGGAGCAGTAATGATATCGTCAAATGCCTCATTTCCCTCGATGATATAGTTGTAAATAGCCAAATTCTGGCGTTCATCAATATCGGCATTAAAGTCACTGTTGTCGTCATTCCACTCATCCAAACGAATACGGACACTCTGGCCGGTTGGATCAGGAGTGGTACTGTTTGTTACGTCGATAGAAAATGATACAGTATTGGCATAGTAACCGGAACCATTAACCACATGGTAGCAGTTTCCATAAGCCCAGCTCCGTGGATCACCTGCATTCCAGTTTGCTTCAGCAGGGTAGATTTCGCGGGTTGGCGCCGTTTCTTTTGCAAAAGTAGAATCGCTAACCGCAAATCCCCAACTGATAGAGTTGTCAGAATCATCAAAGTCAACAGAATCTGCGGAAACTTCGTAAACTGCAGAATAGGATGTAATAACAGCAGGAGGCTCAAATCCACCGAAAGAAACATTTTCAGCGATGGAGTCCACTCCAATGGTGCCATACGTTTCAGTATCAGTATATACCTGTCCGCCACCATTGTCATCATTGATCGTGATCGTCAATTCAACACCAGTTTGTGGCTGGCCACCAATGTTTTCGATATCACAAAGGAAACCGAATTCTTCTACCTGCGAAACAGGGGTAAGCATGTTTGGGGCAATCGCAAAGAAATTTTCGTTGGTCCGCATGTTATTTGCTTCCCGCTCAATAATTTTGATATCATCAAGCACCCAGTGGTAAAAATCACTGGCAAAAGTAAATTTCAAACGTACCAGACTTTCTCCTTCAATACCAGGAACCGGAATCGTTTTCAGGTTGCCATTGTAAACCGTATTAATGGCTTTATCCTCATTCGCATCAACCGGATCACTCCAGGTCAAACCATCATCGGTACTCCATTGCAGGGAGGTACGGAAAGATGCACCAGGAGATACATTCAGGATGGTAATAAGCTGTGTCCATTGAATAGATACCGCATTTACAACACTGGAAAGGTCGATAGTTGGTGAGACCAATTCAGCAATATACTTAGGGTAAGAAGATGGCGGACCAGTAGGAATGTTATCCGGATCTCCTAATGTAGTAAAGTAGTCAGCGTTAAATACCATTGATCCATTTGCAGCTGATGGCGAATCAATTGCCAGGTTCGGGTCAATGAATTGAGCAGTAATGGCGCCATTACCAACGAATCCTGCCGGATCCCACTCCCAATTGGTAGTGTCAGTCGGTGTGATAGATGTTGATGTCCATCCGTTCGCACTTCCGTCGAACTGCTCCTCCCAAATTACCGATTGCGCATTGGTAAATGTTGTGAAAAGCAAAGCAAAAGCGAAGCATAGCAATGCGTAATTGTACTTCATGTTTCTTGTTGTTTTAATGAATTGGTGGTAAAACTAGTAATTTTTTAAAAGACCGTTAAACATCATTTTGCCTGAGAACGGACAATTTTACGATGGTGAATACGTCCGGCCTTATCATAGACAAACAAAATGTACATACCGGTGCTTAAATTGGAAATATTAACTTCCACTTGCTTATCAGCCGACGAAAAATCCAAAATTTCTTTTTGCTGCCTGCCCTGGAGGTCCACCAATTCAATCTTTGAAATTTTTTCAAACTCCGTTTCAATAAATAAGAGGTTGCTTACTGGATTTGGATAAACAAGTATGGGGAAATCCGTTGCTAATTCGGTCGCTGAGGAGGTATTGTTGCATAGGTGCAATCGCACTATCGGAATCTGGTCAAACCCTGAATCGCCCAGGCCAATGATGCTGAAAGTGCCTGTGTTATCGAGGTCCAGCATACTGAAATAGCGGGGGTTTTCAAGTTGGTCATATAAGACATAGGTTGCCTGTAGATCATATTCCTGACTTGCATTAATATAGCAACGCTTATTATTATTGGATGCATACCGAAGTAATACAGCATAATAAGTGTCGGGATTTAAGGCAATGGTTCCTCCCTGGTATTCAATAGGTATTGTAATGTAATCGTCTTCCAATCCGGTGAAAGTATATTCATTAAAAGCAACCTGTTGGTATTCAGATGGTGTAATCTCCAGGTCTCCGTCGGCATCTCCTTCGGGCAATTCGTAGGTGATAATATTGACCTTTTGCCCCAGCAGTTGGCCAATATTGTCAACACCGAAAGTTACTTTGCAGGCCTTTTGAGTGGCGCCCGGTGGAATGTAGAAACAATTTCCATAGCTGTAATCATAGGTTTCAGTGGGCGTAAAGGCTCCGGTAAAACCTAATTCTTTTGCAAAAATCGAATCCGTAATCATAAAATGCCAGTAGAGACTGTCATTTTCAGGTTTGGTGTCAAACGCATTTGAACGCACGTAGTATCTGCCAGTATAAGAGCCAATTTCATTCGGAATAAATACATTGTCAAACAGGATGTTTTCTACTAATTCATCTGGTTCTATCACACCTAGCGCAATCGAATCTTTGAAAACCATTTCGCCTGATTCCTTAAAAATTTCTACAAGGGCTTCTGAATTCTCTTGGGCGAATTGCCCTTCATTGCGGATATCCAACAGAAAATACACCGGGCTCAAGGCACTGAGCGGGGTCTGCAGGCTGGCATTAACAGCATAAAAATTTTCCTGGGCGGCCAAATCATTGTCTTCCCTTTCAACGATCAAAACATCATCAATGATCCATCCAAAAAAATCGCCTGCAAACAGAAATTTCACCCGGAAATCATCCTGGCCTAAGACTTCCGGTGGGAGCGGAAAATTAGAAATTTCGGGCTTCCAAAGACCATTGATCGGTTCGCCCGAATTGGCATTGACCCAATTACTCCAGCTGTTTCCACCGTCCACGCTGTAGGCGAAAGCAGTTTGAAAAGGAAATCCCGGACGTTTATTGAGTAAACGAACGGATTGGGCAAACCGGAGATTGACCAGTTTGTTTATGTTGCTCAAATCAATATTGGGGGAGATGAGTTCGCAAGAATAAAAGGGGTAGGGTGGTGGCACAGGCAAGGTGTCGCCGGTGGTATAATAATCTGCATTATAGGAGGCTGCTCCATTATAATAAGAGGGCGAACTTAAATAAAGACCCTCAGCGGCAGAATAGGCATTTCCAAACCAACCATTTGGGGTCCATTCCCATTCTGAATCCGTACCCATCAGCAAATTGGATGTCCAGCCATTTAGCCCGTTCTCAAAGAGTCCTTCTCCGGGCCCGGTACCCCATACAGCCTTATCATAAATGGGGTGCTTTGAAAAAAGTTTGACATCATCAATGGCCCATCCCCACTCGTCTTCTCCCAGCCATTGCCATTGGATGAAAACGGTTGACTGAAAGGCGGCTGTAGCAGAGATATCCACCCAGATAATGCCAGGATTAGTATTATAGATTGTAGTGTTTGTTGGCGTCCCCAAATCTGGAAACAAGGTGTATTCTGTCCAATTTGATCCATTTGCGCTTACGCGAATGATGGCATTTTCAGCTGCATTGTAATTGTAAACCCCAATATGTGTTTCAAACTGTAATATCACTTCCTCCTGGCCCGAACAATTAATCGGTGGACTAGTGAGCCTGGATAGGTGTGGATCTAAAGCCCCGGGCAGGTTCAGGTCTTCCGAATCGGCAAATAAGTAACCATTTTGGCCTGTAGTGGAATTAAAGGGCTGGTTTCCAAAATAGGTGTAGGTTCTTGGCGGGCAATAGGCACCTGCTTCACATTTTTCCCAAAACAAAGATAAATTGACCGGATTGCCGGAATCATCCGTGCTAGTCCAGCCTGCCGGGAAACCGGGCGTTGAAAAGTCTTCTGAAAAAAATGGAATCTGAGATACAGCCAATATGGGCAATTGCCATAAAAGCCATCCAATAAGGATTGCTGTTCGCATTGCAATGAATTTTTTTGGATTTTCTTTCTCCAATAGGTTTACCTCATCTAAAAAGGGAAACACTAAATCGGAAAGGTTGTGGCTGCGCGAAAACTCAAAATTAGTAGAAATTCAAAATGATGTAATATATCCGGAAGTGTGAATTTAAAGTTACAATGTCTAATAGTACCCATTTCAGGCAAATTAGTCCTTTAGCTTACATTATTGGTGGGAATCAGCCAAATATTCCCAAATGAGCAGGTCACGATCTACTGGTACCACGCCCACTTTTTCACAAACCTGTCCGCCGGCCAAATTAGAAAGTTGGGCAATTTGATCCGTACTTGCGCCTGCTGCAAGGGCTGCAGCAGCTATACTGATTACTGTATCTCCGGCACCACAAACATCTGCAATAGTTCGGGGCTTTGTGCCGAGTAAGACTGTTTCGTCTGCAGAATCGATGAAAAGTCCTTTTTCAGACAGGGTGATCAGGGTATGTTGATTTCCCAGCTTTTCGCGAATATAATCGGAGGCCTGGCTTAAGGATACTTTGGATGCAATTACACTGAAGGCCAGGCTATCCCGTACTTCCTTTAAATTGGGTTTAAAAAGTGTTACCCGCTTGTAATTCCAAAAGTTTGCCTTTTTAGGGTCAACCGCGGTAAGAATACTATTTGATTCGGCCATATCCATGACCTGTTCAATCAATTCTGCACCCAATACGCCCTTATCATAATCCTGAAAAAGAATCAAATCCGGCCGATCTGTATCAATGACTTGTTGCAGTGTTTGCAGGATTTGTCGTGTTTCTTCCGGGTTAAGTTTTTCGGTGGTCTCCCGATCTACACGCAGCAGGTGCTGATTTTGTGCAATAACCCTCGTTTTTACGGTTGTTGGCCGGGTTACAGAGCGAATGATTCCCTTTGTATGCAATCCGGCACCAGGCATTAAATCAAGAAA
>JAGQWR010000214.1 GCA_020437105.1 Saprospiraceae bacterium | reverse complement strand
TCTTTTATGCTGTCTATGGCAGAAGCCGTTTCAATAATGAAGCTACGGAGCTGCATTAATTTTGTCTTTACCGCCTCGGGGTAAGCCTCAAATTTTAAGGCGACCTCCGGATTTTGCTTGATTTTTAATTCGTTCATTTTATGATCCATTGCGATACTTAAACACGCCTAAGATAGGAGTTTTTGGTTTTTAATAAACGCACCGGGTTTTAAAAATTCCCTTTATCTGCTCCTCTGCGTGAGATGTTCATTTGCCACCAATTATCCGGATCAACTCTTCCCGGAGGTTTTCCGGATCTCCGAAGGAGTCTGGGTTGAACGCATTGTTATTACTCAGGATGATGATAGTCTGGTTGTTGTCGGTGAGGCGCACTAGCACACTATTTGCACCAAGAATGCCGCCGCGCCTTTCCATGATCGTTGGCTGGTTTTCCAGGAAGGGGTAGGGGTAATTCCAAACCCCATAACCTGTATAGTTGTATTCGGGATAGGATGTGCTAAGTTTACGTTTACTTTTTTCCGTCAAAAGCGTTCCTCCGTATAAAGCCTGTTCGAATTTTAATAAATCACTGGCCGTAGCATACATAGATCCCGCTGCATAAAAATTCTCGATGTGGAAGGCCGGGTCTTTCCGGAATTCCCCCTTTTTTGAAACCTGATAGGAATAGGCAAAATCAGTCGGATAATGCACGTATTCTAAAAAGCCGCTATGATCCATGTGCAACTTTTCGAGAAATCGGGTTTGTATTTCTGCCTGCCAGGAATGGCCACTTATTTTTTCAATGACCAGGCCAAGTATGATGTAATCCAGATTATTGTAATTATAACTGCCCGGAGGGGAATAATCTTTGATTTTTAAAACTTCTGCCAGAAAATCGATCGGGGCATAGGCTTTTCGGTAAAGTTTATCCGGCTCGTTTGGGAGGCCGGAAATATGCAGCAATAAATGGTGCAGGGTAATAAATTCATCATTGGGGATTTGAATTCCGGAACGAGGGCACGTAAATTATTGTCCAGTGATAATTTTCCTTCCTGCTCCAATTGAAGGATTAATACAGCCGTAAACATCTTGGTTATGGAGGCAATGCTAAAGGTAGTTTCCGACGTGATCGGCGAGGCCAAAACCATATCCCTATATCCGCTTGCCCTCTGGAGGCATATTTCGCCCTTGTCGGCTACGAGTACAACACCCTGAAAATGGTGTTCGGTTATATGGCGGTTTATCACCCGATTCATTGCCGCCGTATCTACTTGGGAATCGGCCAGTGGCATGAAATGCGAAAAAGGAATTACCTGCATCAACAGACTGAATAGTGGGAAAAGCAAGATTTTCATGTGTATTATTTTCTTGCAAATATTCCCCGAAAGGGGCCACCAATCGCTCCAATACACGATTTGAGACGTCCTAATTCCTGTTTTGAGACCTGTTTATGTATTCACTCGGACTAATTCCGGTTTGTTTTTTGAAAACCCGATTGAAGGTCGATTTAGAATTAAAACCGGAGTCGAGGGCCAGCGCCAATAAGGTGTATTGATCTAAGGCACCCAATTGAATTTTTGACTGCACTTCCTCCACGCGGTACTGATTGACAAAATCTACAAAAGACTTATGGAGCCCCTGGTTGATCTGAGTGGATACCAACCTGGCCGGGAGTTGGAGCGCTTCCGCGAATTCCTGTAAGCTTAATGTCGGATTGAGGAAATCTTTTTGCTGCTCCATGCGCCGGATGATTTGGTCGAGCAATACCGGATCAGGTACTTCCCGGGTTTCCGGATTTTTTTGTTGCCTTTCGGCGAAATGTATATTGGCAATGCGGCCCTGTTGCATGCCGCCAAAGGCCAGCAGTAAAATGGCGAAACCCATACTGATTTCGGAGAAATTATGTGCCCGATACACATCAAATACATCCCGGAGGGTAACATCTATAGCCCAGAATATACAAATGACTAACATCGCTGAAAGGGTGATTTTCAGCCAGTGCAGGGAAATCCTGGAAAATTCGGAAAAATTATTCTGCAACCAGGATTGGTATTTAAATAATAAGCGGATGGAAAAAATCAGGTAGATTGATAGGGATAGCAGGGTGCCATCAAATTCGATCCGATCAGTATACGGCCGATGAATTTCAAACCAGACCCAGCGTTTAAATTCATAATTCCGGGAAGTGAGAAACCAATAAAAAGCAGCCTGAATAATTACGGGAATAAAATGTAGCCAATCCTTTCTCTGAAACCGAAAGGATTCACTGGTCAGGCTTTTTACATAAAAATAGATCAGCGGACCAAAGGCAAATGAATAGTAAATCGGCTGGAAATAGGCATTCGGTAACTGCCCATATAATCCGGATGCTTTATAAAAAGAATCAACCAGCCAAAGCGAAAAGCTTAAAAGTAAAAGCGCCAAAAACCGATTTGCCTGTTTATTGGAGGATGCAAAAATGAGTACCAGAAATGCAAAGACTCCCTGTGCAATTAATGCAGCAAGCAGGACAACCGGGAGTGTAAGTGCAATCGAAATCATTTTTGATCACTAATTCGGCCTGTTATCTATTGATTGAAATCTATACTCAACCCACTTTTGTTTGGGTTATATACCAAATGTATAAATAAAAAAACCTCCACAGCATATCGCTGCAGAGGTTTATCGACTCATAAATGCTCTAGGTGTTATTTAATTGCCGCTGTCAAAAAGCATGTTTCCGTCGGCATCAAAAATGATGATTACGCCATTGGAGAGCTTTAGGAAATAATTGCCATTCGGACGGAGGAAGGCGACCATAAGTGTTTCATCGGAATAATTAGCCGCCAGATAATCTGCTACAGTTGCCGGCAGGCTGGCTGCATCAATCATTTCGCCGCCCGGCCAGTTGCCACCGCCGATGCCGAAGTTGCCACACTCTTTTATGAAAAGACCATTTTCGTTGAAAAGTAACTTGGTGCCGTCTGATAGTTCCACCGCGTATTTAGTACTCATTTTACTAACCACCACTTCAATGGTTTCATCCGGGTAATTATCTGTGATGTAATCAATAGCTCCCTGAGGCAGCCCTGTTGCGGTAATGGTATCTCCCATCATACAGTGGCAATGCATGCCCGGAAACGGACCACCTGGGTGCGGGCCACCTGGGTGTGGGTGCATGCCACCCGGATGTGGATGGCCGTTGCCAAGCTGGCCAATCATATCACCGTCGCCGATACAGTTATTCTCTACATTAAAATAGAGATATTGATCGTCTTCCAATACGACCTCATAACCCAGTGCATCTACCCGATAGGCTATTTCTGCAAAAATGGGCGCGTAGTTTTTTTCCAGAAAAGTCTGAATGGAACTGGGTAATTGATCTACTTCAACAGCTTCTTTTTCGCCGGAATAGGCAATTAAAGTCAGTACGTCGCTTTGTGGAATAAGATTATTTTTCTGACAGGCAGAAAAAGTGAGAACAGCAGCCAGGGTTAAAACTCCCGGAATAAATTTGGTTATTTTCATTTTACGTTCGATTTAATAAATTCAAAAAATGCTTTCAAGTACATTAGGTGAATCTTTTTTTAAATCGTTGCATGGAGTCTAAAAAAAAAATTAAAATTCATAGTTAATTCCTAAATTAATACCTATCCCTCTCTCTGAACTTTTAATTGGACTTTTTCCTAAACGGTGTGTAGGCGTCAGCGCCAGGGTGGGTTGAACTTGAATATTCCAGTTTTCAGCCAAGGCATACGAAACGCCGATGCCCGTAATAAATTCAGGGCGTATTTTTTTTGCATCAGCCGAAGGGGTAAAATTAATTTGTTGCGCAGCAGGTAAAAATTGATCGTTTTGTATTTGAGTATTCACGACCTCAATATGATGGGCTAAAGGAATATTCACCCGAAGCCCGCCCCAGACCTGGAATTTCCATTTGTCAGTACCTGCCTCATACCCCAGGGTGAGTGGCACGCTGAGGTATTGCAATTTATTATTAAGTGCAATTTCCAGATTAATATCTTCTTCGTCCGGAATCTCTGCGTGGCTATCGGTCTGATCAGCCCGGAAGTTAACCTCCACCTGGCCTTCGGTGGTATATAAGGTATATTCAAATTCATGTTGATCAGGATTCTGACCGGGACCAACATGCGGAATGCGGTCCATAAATTTAAACTTCGGCGAATGCACGACGGAAAGATTTTTTTGCTGATAAAGCAAACCGGAATGCAGGCTCCAGTGCTCATTTAGGGCATATCCAGCGTGCAGTCCGACAAGCACTGCCTGCCCGGAGGATCGGTTGTCGTTTAATAATCCCGGAAATTTTCCTGGTAAAACGGCTGGTCCGTGTGGTTGACGAAGAGCCGCCTCCTGGCTGAGTACCAGGGTTTGCAGACCCAGCGAAAATGCAGCACGACCTGACTTTTGATTGGGAAGTACAGGCATTAGCATTGCCGTATATTCCGGTCTTTTTAACGCAGTACTTAACTCAAAAGTCAGACTGGCAATAGGGTCAATTATCCCTGGCTGTGTCGAGTGTGCAGCAACAGGCTCGGTAACCTGGGGCTCAAACAGGTAGGTCGGGGCGGGAACGGCTGTTTTTAAATCGGGTCTGTCGGATGGAACCTGGGGGGCCACCGAATTTTCTGTAGGAATAGTTTCTGATACGGGGGTACTAAAAAGCGAAGCAGCCTGATCCTGTTTTAATTGATTTAATTCGGCATTGGTTTTATTTAATAATGCCTGGGTTTTGAGTAGATCTTTTTTTAGATTTTGAGTTTGAAATTGGTAAAAGAATAAACTGCCAAGTAATAAAACACCGAGGGTGTAGGGCCACCAGATAAATCCTTTTTTCTTTTTGCGATTATCCAATTCATCGGAAATGCCAACCCATACGGCATCCGAAGGATCTTCCGAATAGTGCTCGAAGGCATTATTCAAATAATCATTTAGGTCATCGTTGGGTAAATCTCTTTTCATGGATTTATTATTTTTTCCTGTGGTAAGGAAAGCTGTGTTTTCAACAGGCCTTTTAAATGCGTACGTGCCCGGCTGTATTGGGATTTTGAGGTGTTTTCAGAAATGCCCAATTCTTCTCCAATGGCAGCATGGGTATAGCCCTCCAATACATACAGGTTTATCACCGCCCGATATCCTGCCGGCATTTTCTGTAGCAGCTGGATTAATTCTTTTCCACGTTCCGGGGTAGTGTTATCGATTTGGGGTTCGGCGAAAGCCAGGTAATTATCCAAATATTCGGTCGGAAACACCTTTTTCTGTTTCCGGATATATTGAAGACAGGTATTTAAAAAAACCTTCCGTACCCAGCCTTCCAGATTTCCGGCACCCTTATATTGGTGTAAATCCAGAAAAACTCGTACAAAGCCTTCCTGTAAAAGGTCTTCGGCATCTTCCCGGTTGTTTGCAAAACGCAGACACAGTACAAACATCTTAGACCGAAACAGCTGGTAAAACTGTTTTTGGGCCAGGCGCTCGCCCTTGCGGCATTCTGAAAGCAGGTGTTTGATGTCTCCGGTCATAATTCAGCCACAAGGCTTACGTCAATTCGAATTTTACCGATACCTTTCGGTGTTGTGCTTGGGTATATAGGTGTTGAAGCCCTGAAAAGGGTTGCATGGAGACCAGAGGAAATTTTCGAACGAATACGATCTACCTGAATAATTTAGCAAATCTGCATTCAAAACGCACCAAACGATATGAAAAAGCTGACTTTCCCTACGGCTCATACCATCTTGTTGATACTCGCCGCCATTGTGGCCGTATCTACCTGGATTATCCCTTCCGGCAAATATGATACACTGGGTTATGACGAGGAGACCAACATGTTTGTCTTTCAGAGTCTCGAAATTCAGGAGACATATCCGGCAACACAGGAAACGCTGGATAATTTTGGGATTCGCACCGATGTGAGCAAATTCACAAATGGTGATATCTGGAAACCAGTCGGCATTCCGGGCACTTACCAGACTATCCCTTCCAATAAGCAGGGTTTAGTAGATTTTATCCTGTCGCCACTCAAGGGCATCATGGAGGCTATTGATGTGGTCTTGTTTGTACTCATTATCGGTGGTTTTATCGGGGTCGTACATTTTACCGGCGTCTTTGATGCGGGGGTAGGCTGGCTGGCCAAAAGGTTGCAAGGCCGCGAAACGCTCTTGATCGTGATTATCACCAGCCTGATCGCATTGGGTGGTACCACCTTTGGTCTGGCCGAAGAAACGATCGCATTTTATCCGATTTTAGTACCTGTTTTCCTGGCTGCTCGTTATGATGCGCTGGTTGCGGTTGCCTCCATCTATGTTGGCAGCTCTGTCGGTACCATGTGTTCTACGATCAATCCCTTTAGCGTGATTATCGCTTCGGATGCAGCCGGTATCAACTGGACGGCCGGTTCAACTATCCGGGTAGCGGTATTGCTTTTGTGTTTAATGATCTGTTTGTGGTATATCATTCGCTATGCAGAAAGGGTACGGAAGAATCCGGAGAAAAGCATCATATACAAACAGCAAAAAGCTATTGAAGCCAAGTTTTTGTCGAAAGCCATTGGGGAAGTAAACACCTTTACCTGGCGTTCACGCCTGATCCTGACGATTTTTGCGATGTCTTTTGTCGTCATGATCTATGGCGTATCCCAATTGGATTGGTGGTTTATGGAGATGACTGCCGTATTTTTTGTAGCCTCTATCATCATTGCTTTTGTAGCCCGATTAAAAGAGAAAGTATTTATTGAGAACTTTATAAAAGGAGCGAGTGATCTGTTGTCGGTCGCGCTCATTATCGGCATTGCGCGCGGCATCACCGTTTTAATGGATGACGGTGCCATATCTGATTCCCTGTTATATTATTCCTCCTCAGCCGTGGAAGGCATGCCCAAGGGTATTTTCATGAATATGATGTTATTCATTTTTGGCGGACTCTCCTTTTTTGTGCCTTCTTCTTCGGGTTTGGCGGTATTGTCTATGCCGATCATGGCGCCTCTGGGCGACTTTGTGGATCTTCCGAGAGAACTGATTGTTAACAGTTATGTCTGGGGTGCCGGCCTGATGGCCTTTATTACGCCTACGGGGCTGATACTGCCTTCGCTTACGATGGTGGATGTGACCTATGATAAATGGATTAAGTTTATTTTACCCTTACTGGGAATACTGACTCTGTTTATCATGATCGTGCTCATCCTACTGGTATATTTGTAGGCTTTACGCCATAAAGAAACTTTGTTCGGTTGATGCAGTCTGGTGAATTTGATCAGCTACATGAGTTTAACTAGCTTTACCATTCAATCTACAAACATTCGGTTCTCATGAAGAAATATACCTTCTTACTGCTATCCTTTGTCCTGACCTATTCTGCATTTGGCCAAGAACCTGTGCCGCCCCGCGGAAAGGTTTTTGACGACAATCTGGTGCCCCGGGTAGATATACTCATCGCTCCGGCTGATTTGGCGCAGGTTTTGGATCCAAACAATGATACCGAGTATCCGGCTGTTTTTATTTTTACCAATGATATAGTACCTGATACGGTAGAGAATGTAGGTTTTCGCTTACGCGGAAATACCTCTTTGTTTGCCGCAAAAAAATCGTTTAAAGTCTCTTTTAATGCCTTTGTTTCCGGACAAAAATACAAGGGACTGGAAAAACTGAACCTGAATGGGGAGCATAATGATCCGAGTGTTACCCGCTCAAAAGTTTGCTGGGATTTGCTGCGCGATATGGAGTTGCCGGGTGCCCGGGCCAATCACGTAGAGTTGTACATCAATGGCGACTATTTTGGTTTGTATGCGAATATAGAGCACATCGATGAGGAGTTTGTAGATCTCCGATTTGGCAATCAAAGCGGCAACCTCTATAAATGTTTGTACCCGGCAGATCTGGTTTATCTCGGATCAAATCCGGATGCCTATAAGCTCGAAGCCCAGGGCCGCCGCGTGTATGAGTTGTTGACCAATACAGCCGAAGATGATTATTCTGATCTGGCCGAATTTATAGATGTGCTCAACAATACTTCGGATGCCGATTTTGCCTGTGAGATTGAAAAGGTGTTTAATGTGGATGCCTATTTACAGTATATGGTTTTTGATATCCTGACAGGCAATTGGGATGGGCCACTGTTTAATAAAAACAACTTCTATTTATACCACAATCCGGTCACTGACCTTTTTGAGTATATCCCTTATGATCTGGATAATACGCTTGGTATTGACTGGTTTGGAGAAGATTGGGGCAACTTTGATATTTATAACTGGACCCAACCGGAAGACCGGCCTCTCTACGACCGGTTTATAGCCGACCCAATTTTCCGCGAACAGTTTAACTTCTATATGGAGCGGCTGATTGACGATGAATTTAACCTCACCAAGCTCGAAGACAATCTGGATTTTATTCGCACGCTTATTGGGCCCTATATTCAAACAGATCCCTATTATCCATTGGATTACGGATTCACCTTTCAGCAATTCCAGGATTCCTACGAACAGGCCTTGCCATTTGGGCAGACTCCTTACGGCATCAAGCCTTATATCGAAACCCGTGGCAACTCGGCTTTAGATCAATTGGAGCCAACCGATATTGCGCCGATCATATATAATGTCAATAACAATTTGCCGACCTCCAACCAGGATATTCGGATTTATGCCACGGTTATTGATGACGGATCTGTATCACAGGTGCGTCTGTGTTATTCCATCGATGGTGGTACCGTAGAGTGTCTGGATATGAAAGATGATGGCAATAGTGGTGATTTTGATGCGGGTGATGATATATATGGCATCATACTTCCTGCACTTGGAACTTCAGCCAATCTGGAATATCAGGTTGTCGCCACCGATGATTCCAGCCAGGATGGTATTCGTCCGTATTGTAATAATTACCAATTGGCGATTAGTGAGCCGCTTGTCGAGTTGTATATCAATGAGTTGATGGCGAGCAACAGCAATACCATTGCTGACCCTTTCGGTGAATATGACGATTGGCTCGAATTATATTATGCCGGTTCTGACCTGCTATTTATTGGCGGTTATTACCTGTCGGATAATCCGGCAGAACCCAACAAATGGAGCTTGCCGGATATCTTTCTGGAGCCGGGTGAATTTTTAATTCTCTGGATTGACGGAGACAATGATACACAGGGAGATGAGCACACCAGTTTTAAATTATCCGCTGATGGAGAGACTATTGGATTATACGACGGTGGATTAAACCTAATCGACGGCCTGACCTACCCATCTCTTAATTCTGATCAGGCATACGGACGTATCCCCGATGGTACGGGGCCGTTTGAGTTGGTGATGCCAACACCCGGAGCAACAAATGTCGCCTTATCGGACATTCTTAACATAGAAGTACCTGAAGCGCTTGCTGTTTTCCCGAATCCAAGCTCCGGACTTATTTACCTGGACATAGAGCAAACACTGGGAGCGAGTAATTTATATTTGATTGATGCCCTCGGTCGCACCGTTTGGCAGCAAAGTAGCCTTGATCTTTATCCGGGCAGGGTAGAGGTACAGCTGGCTGCAGCACCTGGCATGTATCAACTTTTATTGGTGGATGAAAATGGGGTTAGCCACTTGGCGCGGTTGGTTATCAATAAATAGGAAAGGAATTTTGAATGCTGAATGCTGAATGCTGTTGAATATCATTAAGTCGTGTCA
>JAGQWR010000213.1 GCA_020437105.1 Saprospiraceae bacterium | reverse complement strand
CATGGCGGCGGCATCCCGCTTCCGGTGCGAAATGCGCTGGCCTATTTTGATGATGAACTGAAAAACTATTTTAAGTCTTAATTCTTGATTTTTAGTTCTTAAGTAAAGATTTAAACGTGTAACTGAACCCATTGCGACATGACAACCGAACCAAAAATAACCACCCAATTTGCTTATATCAACGGTCAGCCTTACGAAGTAGAACCAGGCGAAACCATCCTGAATTTCCTTCGTAGAAACGATCCCACCAGAAAGGTGCCTACGCTTTGTGATGCACCAAACCTCAAGCCATTTGGCTCCTGCCGGGTGTGTAGTGTGGAGGTTGCCCTGGAGGAAAACGGCCGTCGGAAAACAGTGGCTTCCTGCCATACCCCGATTTCAGACGGTATGATCCTGTTTCCGCATTCCAAGTCTGTCCAGAAATTGCGGAAGAATATCCTGGAGTTGGTTATCACCGATCACCCGCTGGATTGCCTGACCTGCGAAGTGAACGGCAATTGTGAGTTGCAAACCGTAGCCGGAGAAGTCGGCATTACGAATATCCGTTACCCGAAAGGGGAAAACCACCTCGATACCCAAAAAGACCTGAGCCATCCCTATATGGTTTCGGATCTGTCAAAATGTATCAATTGCTACCGCTGCGTGCGTGCCTGTGATGAAGTACAGGGGCAATTGGTGTTGAGCATGGCCGGACGAGGCTTCGATAGCCATATCGTAAAAGGAGCCGATACGTCCTTCTTTGATTCGGATTGTGTGAGTTGCGGTGCCTGCGCACAGGCTTGTCCGACAGCCGCTATCACCGATATATTCCAGTCAAAATCGAGCAAAAACGTCGAGAAAACCCGGACAGTCTGTACCTATTGCGGGGTAGGCTGCAACCTGGAAGTTTCTGCTTCCGAGGATGAAATTTACAGCATCAAGGCACCTTGGGATGCCGAGGTGAATTCCGGTCATACCTGTTTGAAAGGCCGATATGCCTTCCAGTTTTACGATCATCCGGAGCGTTTGCGTACGCCGCTTATCAAAAAGAACGGCGAGTTTGTTCCGGCGACCTGGGACGAAGCCTACGATTTGATCGTGTCAAAATTTAAAGGATACAAAGAAAACGACGGTCCCGATTTTCTGGCCGGTATTTCTTCTTCCCGTTGTACCAACGAGGAGAATTACCTGATGCAGAAGTTTATGCGGGCCGTAGTAGGAACCAATAATATTGATGGTTGTGCGCGGGTTTGTCACTCGCCAACAGCACTGGGGATGCAACGTACTTTTGGTACCGGAGCAGCCACCAACTCCATCAAAGACCTGAAGCTGACCGACTGCATTATGATCATCGGAGCTAACCCGACAGAAGGACACCCGGTCACCGGCGCGAAGTTTAAGCAACATGCCATGAAAGGCAAAACGACGATCGTGATTGATCCTCGTAAAACAGAGATCGCGAAATATGCGCACCATCACCTGGACCTTCGTCCGGGTACCAATGTGGCCCTGCTCAACATGATGATGTACTACATTATCGAGGAAGGGCTGGTCGATCAAGGCTTTATCAATAACCGCACAGAAGGCTTTGCCGAATTTTTGGAAGGTATCAAAAAGCTAGATGTAAACGAGATGGAGCGCGTGACCGGTGTGGACCGCGAAAAAGTACGGCAGGCAGCTATTGCCTATGCGACTGCGCCAAATGCTATGTCTTTCCACGGGTTGGGTGTAACCGAGCATTCGCAGGGCACCTTTACGGTCATGCAAATTGCCAACCTGGCCATGATTACCGGTAATATTGGTCGTCCGGGCGTAGGTGTAAACCCGTTGCGCGGACAAAACAACGTGCAGGGCAGCGCTGATATGGGGGTACAACCGCATCAGGGGGCTGGTTATATGGACATCACAAAACCAGCCGTTAACCAACTCTACAATGCCTTTTACGGAGTAGAAGTACCAAGTCATATTGGCTACAAAATTCCGGAAATGTTTGACGCGGCATTGGCCGGCAAATTACGGGCTATCTGGATCATCGGAGAAGATGTGGTACAAACAGACCCGAATACTCAAAAAGTCATTAGCGCCTTAGAAGCTACCGACTTTGTGATCGTGCAGGAATTATTCATGACCGAAACCGCCAAGTATGCGGATGTCATCCTTCCGGGTGCTTCCTTCCTCGAGAAGAGCGGCACCTTCACCAATGGAGAGCGGCGTATTCAGCGTGTTAATCAGGTAGTGACCCCTGTCGGGGAAAGCAAGGGCGACGGACAGATCATCATTGATGTCATGAACCGCATGGGCTACGCCCAACCCGATTACACCCCGGATGGTATGTTGGAAGAGATTTCTAAGATCGTGCCTTTCTTTGCCGGCGTAAAATGGGAAGAACTGGGTGAGAACGGCAAACAATGGCCGGTAGCACTGGACGGGACCGACACTCAGATACTACACACCGAAACCTTTAAACGAGGACTGGGGCATTTTGAGTTCCACGACTTTTTGGAAAGTAAAGAAATCGTGGACCACGCCAGGGATTACCCTTATATCCTGACCACCAACCGAAAATTAGAGCATTACAATTGTGGTGCTATGACCCGCCGCACAGGCAACGTTGATATCCTGACGGAGGACGTATTGGCTATTAATCCGGTGGACGCAAAATCGAATGCTATCCAGGACGGCGAGATGGTTTGTGTGGAGTCTCCGCGTGGTAAAGTTGACATCCGGGCTTTCGTAACAGAGGATGTCAATCCGGGGGTATTAAGTACGACTTTCCACTTCCCGGAAATTATGGTAAATAATTTAACCTCCGATGTACATGATACGGAGGCGATGTGCCCGGAATATAAGGTGGTATCGGTACGGATACGGAAGAGTAAGGGGAAGTATAAGAATGTTTAATTTTTGAATTTGGGGTCTAGGGCCTTTGGCCCGGTCTAGCTTGCCTGTCGGCTTTGCGGTCTAAGGGCTGCGCCCGGTCTAGAGTGGGCTATCGCCCAGTTGAGGGTCGAAGGTCTAGGGTCTATAAATTTGTCTGTGACAAATCATCGGCATTCACGATTTAAACGATTTAAACGTTTTAAACGCGTTAAACCTTTGCGAAGCAAAAAATCAGAACGATGAAAACAACTCCCCAATTATTGTTGCCCCAACTTTTATTTATCCTGTTTACTTTTTTGATAGTACCATCAATTAATGCGCAGATTTTATTCACCCTCGAAGATACCGCCTCTTATAGTTTTCAGCAGGTGAAAGGTGCACTGAGTCATGATTTTGATGGAGATGGAGCGGTAGAGCTAATTGTGCAAGATGAACGTTTAATCCGATATGAGCGCAACGATGCCACCGGCTATTTTTACATGGATCAGTTGATTGATGAAGGCCTGATCAATGAAATTGACTTCTACGCTGCTGATTATAAACCTATTGGTCCTTTTTTCAGCGACCTGGATTTGGATGGCGATGCAGATTTGCTTGTTATCGGAAATAAAGATACCGGAATGCAGTTGTACTGGTCGGAATACGATCCTATTTCCAATTCCTTTTCAAGCTTTTTGGAATTATTCTCCTGGAGTTCCAGCGAGATTATATTGGATACGGCCGATTTAAATATGGATGGTCAGTTTGATTTGGCAATATATCAAAACGGCCAGCTTGCAGTGTATGAAATTCTGCCTGGAGCCAATCCGATTGTCCAGGAAACGGTTTTGCTAAGTGGTTTGAACATTAGTGCATTGGAATTGGGGTATGCAGACCCGGATGCTTTTCCGGATATTATTTACTATGAAACAGCTCTCGCTGAGCTATTCAGTATTCCTGGCAATGGAATTGGCGGCCAATTTTTTGATATTGGCAATACCAGTGCCTTAGGAATTACAGGTGTACTGCCCGATTGCATTGTACTTTTGGATGTAAATGAAGATAGTTGGGGAGACCTGGTCTTAAGTTTTGATTCCCAAAATGAAACGGCCCTATTTGCTGGTTCCGTTTCCGGTTTTGGACCACCGGAAACGCTTTTTTACGGAACTACTAATGCGTTTTATACAATAAGTTTCCAAAAGGATTCGGATGGGGATCCGGATATCCTGATTCAGGAACGTGATACAGCTTGGGTTCTTGAAAATCTAAACGCTGCCGGGTCAGAATTTGGCACCGCACAATTTATTCCTTTTTTAGATGACGATTCAAATAGAATGCAGAGCATCCCTCTGGAGGATGTAAATGGAGATGGCTACGGTGATTTTTTAATTTCTAAAAATCAATACCTGGATGAATATTTTGCCTTTCAGGTTCTTTGTGAATCTGCCGGAACTACTATTTCACAAGTATCTCCGGCACAGGCTCTAAAGGCAAATTTTAATACGAATTTAGGGGCCGACTTTGCGGATATTGATGGAGACGGCGATGCCGATATGATCGTATTTAAAACGACTCTTGATCCCAATACCGGTGCGCCGGTGGGAGGAAATGAGTTTCGCCGTTTTTCTTTGGAATTATATGAAAATTTTTCGGAAGGAAATGAAATAAAATTTCAGCTTTTACACATTTATCCTTTTTATGATTTAACCACTTCAGGTACGGCATCAGCAAATCCGCATGCCGTATTTTCTGATATGGATGGAGATGGAGACTTCGATATTCTGGGAAATTATGGCGGGGCATTTTGGGTGGAAAATGACGACCTGAATGGTTTTGATTTTAGTTTTCATGAATTAGGCCCCACCGGAAGTACCAATCATTTTGTAGATGTAAATGCCGATGGAGATTACGATCTTTTTTACAGAGGGCTTAATTCTAATCTTTACCGGGAGTTTTTAGACGCTGGTACTGGATATAATGATCCGGTTGTCCTACAAAATATTAATGCACATTATTTTGGTTCCGGTGATTTTGATAATGATTCGGATACCGACATCCTCTTTTACAGGAGGAATGTTTACAGTTATTACATATACCGAAATTTTGACGGACAAGGCGGGCAGTGGCAGCAGTTGGATCTCGGAGAAAGTTATGAGAATACCAGTTATTTTTATTTAACAGATCTGGATAATGATGGGCAGGAGGATATTCTGGCACATACTTCTGATTTGGGCCAGGTTGGCTTTGTTTATCAAAAGCGTCATATTGATTTCCCTCCATTTTTTGATGCGGATGAATTACTTTTTAGTTTCGACCCGGGGACCTTGTTTGCCATTTGGCCTATTGATATTTATGGCGATAATTTTCCGGATTTATTGGTATCAAAAACGGATGGTTCCGTGGATTTATATATTAATGACCAGGGAGTCTTTTATGAGCCCATCCAGGTTTTTAATTATGATACGCCGATTAAATTTTTTGCCGACCGGGATTTAAATGGCGATGGGATACCAGAACTACTCGGTTCGCATTTTGATTTTGCAGCCGGATCGCCCATTTTAGTTTTTTCTTTTGAAGATATTAACCAATTAAAAATCATGTTTGGTGAGGTCTATTTTGATCTGAATGAGAACGGCCAGCTAGATTCCGGGGAATTCGGGATTCCGGATATTCCGGTAAACATATTTCCGGATAATGTATTAAAATATACCAACCAAACAGGCAATTATCAGCACATCAGCAGTGATCTGGATAATGACTTTGTACTTTCTGTTATACCAAATGGTGATCTGGTCGGAACGGGTGTTACTTCTTATATGGTGCCATCCGGTGGAGGCATTACCAATAATCTGGATTTTGGCCTTTACGGCGAATCCGGTCTGATCAATGCCGGATTAGGCGAATTTCATTGTCCTTTTGTTTGTAATGGATCCACCAAATTCTGGTACACTGCGAAAAATATTGGCTATGAAAATATCAACGGTTTTGTGGCCGTTACTTTTCCGCCGGGAATCAATTTTCACAGCCTTAGTGCCAGCCCTGATTCTATTGATGGGAATACGTATTATTATAATTTTGAGAATCTGCAACCCTTTAATTCGGAAGTCTTTTTGGTAATCAGCATCAACCCGGATGAAAGCCAGGTTGGCGAAATATTCGAGTTTTTGGGAGAGGTTTATATCTGGGAAAACGGAAATGCTGTATTGTATGATACGCATTTTCAGGAAATTCCGTTGAGCTGTAGTTTTGATCCCAATGATAAATTAGTTTATCCTAACCGAGCGCCAGATCCATTACATCCGATATTAATTAATGATACGCTGGAATATACGATCCGCTTTCAGAATACAGGAAATATTCCGGCTACAGATGTCAAACTGGTTGATGTGTTGGATCCCTGGCTTGACTGGAATAGCTTCCGAATTCTGGGTGCCAGACATGAATATGAAGTAAGCCTGAACCTGAATACCGGCACCCTCCAGGTTTTATTTTCAAATATTATGCTACCCGACAGCACTTCTGATTTTTTGGGTAGTCAGGGTGCTTTTGAATTTTCCATTGAATTAAAAGAAGACGCTCCGATCGGAACCCTCATTGAAAATACAGCCGATATATTTTTTGATCTGAATCCGGCGGTAGTTACAAATACCACAACAAGTACCCTGGTAGAATTTTTACCGGGCGATTGTACGGATGAGGTGGTCATTGAAATAAATCCGGAAGTGCCTGGTAATGTTTACTGTCCGAATGCGGTCGTTAACCTATCCGTACCGGATGTTTATACCAATTACCAATGGTATTATAATTTTTCAAATAGTAATGTGGGTGGTACTCCAATTATTGACGGCCTCGGAGCAAATTATGTGGTAAACATTAATGAATGGGGATTTGCCTATTTTTATGTAGAGGTACAAAATGCAAATTGCGAGTATGTGAGCGAACCGGTATTAATTGATAGTTATGTCTTTTTATTTCCGGTAATTGCCTCCGACGGACAGACAGAATTTTGTCAGGGAGACTCTGCTTTAATTTATTATCCTGCAGCAGGTGGTGCGCAATTTCAGTGGTTTCAGGATGGAAACCCAATTCCCGGAGCAAACGATTCACTATATTGGGTCACTCAAACAGGAACCTATGTTTTGGAAAT
>JAGQWR010000212.1 GCA_020437105.1 Saprospiraceae bacterium | reverse complement strand
GGCAAGCACTCCACGTGACGCGCAGCGGAAAATTCCACGATGAAGTTTGAGTTTAAATCACGCGGAGCCGCAGAGCATCTCCCCTTTCAGTAAAACTGGACGGCCACCGCCAAGCCGTACGCGAGCACTCCCCACGACGCGCAGCGGAGGCTCCCCGAGACAGTTTGAGTTTGAGTGTGAGTCCCCCATCCCATCCCCCTTCACCAAAATATACTCCTTCAAAAATTCACGCGATAAGAAATTCCTTATTAGCTTTGCCGTCAAATAAAAAGCTACCTATGGAAGCGCAAAAACCAAGCCTGATCGATTGGGTGATTTTCCTGATTGCAACTATTGTTTTCGTATCCCTTTGTTTCGTTGCTCCGCAATGGTGCTGGTTACCAATTCCTTTTGTTGGAACCTTCCTGGTGAAGGCCACCGGGTATATGTAGTCTAAAAGACTTGTAGTTCTGCCATAAATCTCCGACCTTCATGGGTATGGGAAAGGCTTATTTCAACTCTCCAATTGGTTGGCTGGAAATTGAATCTGGTAAAAAGGGTATTCGCCGTATTACACGCGTGGATAAGCCCGGTCAATCTGATGCTGATGAAGCGCTCCTTCAAACAGCTACCCTTCAATTAGAATCCTATTTTTCGGGTGATCTTCAGGGCTTTACGCTGCCTCTGGACTGGGAAGGCGAGCCTGAATTTTCACAGCAGGTCTGGAAAATGCTGCTGGAAATCCCGTATGGGCATACGGCCTCCTATTTATCTATTGCTGAAAAATTAGGCAATCCGAAGGCTGTTCGGGCTGTCGGACAGGCAAATCGCCACAACCCGATTGCCATAGTGGTGCCCTGTCACCGGGTCATCGCAAAAAATGGTGACCTGCAAGGATATTTTTACGGACTGGATGTAAAACGCCAACTGCTCCAATTGGAAAACCCCAATAGCTTCGGGATACAAAGCGCTCTTTTTTAGTACGGGATTTTAGAATAATTACCTTTGCGAAAAAGGAACCGCATGTTTCAAAACAGCCTTTCATTCGCGCAAGCGCAAGATGCCAGTGACCCCTTAAAAAAATATAGGGCAGACTTTTACATTCCTAAGCACGAAGGCAAGGAAGTCATATATCTCTGTGGAAATTCGCTGGGATTGCAGCCTAAGTCCGTCGGTCCGGCGCTGGAACATGAGCTCGCCCAATGGCGAGATGAGGGCGTAGAAGGCCACTTTCGTGGAAAGTACCCCTGGATGTATTACCACCGTTTTTTGCTCCCGCAATCTGCCAAATTAGTCGGCGCCAAAGAATCGGAGGTTGTGGTCATGAATACCCTGACCACCAATTTACACCTCCTGATGATTTCTTTTTACCGCCCTACATCCACGCGCTTTAAGATTCTGATGGAAGGCGGCGCATTTCCCTCAGACCAATACGCTATGGAAACCCAGGCAAAATTTCATGGTTTTGCGCCGGAAGATGCCATTGTCGAACTTTTTCCCCGAAAGGGGGAGCATACCCTCCGTACAGCAGATATTCTGGAAAGGATTCAAGCGGAAGGCGATCAGCTGGCCCTGATTATGTTGGGTGGCGTGAATTATTATACCGGCCAGTTTTTTGACCTGAAAACAATCACGGAAGCGGGTCATCGGGTTGGGGCAAAGGTCGGATTTGATCTGGCGCATACTGTCGGAAATCTGCCACTCCACTTGCATGAATGGGGCCCCGACTTTGCTGTTTGGTGCAGCTATAAGTATTTGAATTCAGGGCCGGGTGGCCCTTCCGGAATATTTGTGCATGAGCGCCACGGAAAAAATCCGGAGCTCCAGCGTTTTGGTGGCTGGTGGGGACACGATGAAAGCAGTCGTTTTGAAATGCGCAAAGGGTTCATTCCGATGGAAGGTGCTGCCGGCTGGCAACTGAGTAATGCCCAAATATTTTCCTGTGCCGCACATAAAGCCAGCCTCGATATTTTTGATGAGGTGGGGATGGAAGCGCTGCGAGCCAAAAGCCTCAGATTGACCGCTTATATGGAATGGTTGCTACGCGATATGGTTGGTATTCAGGTTATTACGCCTACAGATCCCAAAGCCAGAGGTTGTCAGTTGTCTATCGTTACGGCGTCGCCAGATAGGCGTTTATTTGATTTTTTGTCTGCAAATGGAGTCGTTGCTGATTGGCGGGAAGCGAATAAACCAGGCGAACAGGGTGGGATCATTCGGGTTGCTCCGGTGCCACTTTATAACTCTTTTGAAGACGTATGGCACTTTGCGCGTCTGGTTAAAGAAGGATTGGCGGTAATGTAAAATTTGATTTTTTGGAAACTAATTTTTCCAAAGCTCGGTTATAAGCGTGCACCAGAATCGAAGGATCAGCTCCGGATATTTTTGTTGTTGCGCATAAAATCAATTCAATTTTTATCTTTATGCACCCCAGTATAGTACCAGAGGTCATGGAAGAAGGTCGTTACAACGTTTTCGATGAGGAGCTGATGCCGCAGATCAATTCCTTGTTTAACTTTGCATTTTCGCTGACGCGGAATGAGGAGGACGCCAATGACCTGGTACAAGAAACCTATCTGAAAGCCTTTAAGTCTATTGACAAGTATGAAGTCGGAACGAATGCCAAAGCTTGGTTGTTTCGAATTCTGAAAAACCTTTTCATTAACGAATACCGGAAGCGTAGCAAGCAACCGAATCGGGTAGATTATGAAGAAATTGTAACCTACCACAATGAAAATGAATCGCAATTTTCGAGTTACCTCGATCTGCGCGAAGAAATGTTTGAACAAATGATGGGCGATGAGGTCACAAATTCAGTGAACTCGCTCCCTGTTGATTTTCGAACAGTTTTACTGCTTTATGATGTAGAAAATTTTACTTACGAGGAGATATCCAGGATCATCGATATACCTATCGGTACGGTACGCTCCCGTTTGCATCGAGCACGAAACATGCTAAAAGAAACCCTGCAAGGGTACGCAGAAACGCACTTTGGTTTAAAGGATAAACGTAGAAAACAGTAGCTAATCGTTAACTGATTTGCCCTGAAGTGGCTTTAACCGCCACATCATAGGCAGCGCTCCTGAAAACCGAGTCTGCCTGGAGGGCACTAAAAAAAGTATGTCATGAACAGCAATGACAATTATCAAGACCTGATCCGCAAAGTGAGCTCCTTTTTGGATAATGAACTCACATTTGAGGCGGAACGAGAACTCATTCAGGAAATTAAAACCAATCCGGAATTCTTGCGGATGCTCAGTAAAGAAGCCTCCTTCCGGGAATTTATCAAAAGCAAGATCCAACGCCGAAAGGTATCACCCTCACTAATCCAGGCTATAAAGGATAAAATCCGTGTAAACCCGGCCTAGTTTTTTTAATAAAACATTCCCGAAAACTGGTAAACCGAATATTCCTTCAATCAGACAGGCAAGCTGTTGAAGGATTTTACCCCCCATAACTCGGTATTATCATGAGAAACTACTACACCAGTATCCTTTTCTGGATACTAACTGTGCCTTGTGCCTTTGCGCAAAGCGTCGAATTTCCTGCTCCTTTTGACGAGAAGCTTGCAATTGCAGGCCTCGAAATTAGTCAGCCCTTAGATGCTGCCTATCAAACAGAGCCCGTTTATGACAACCCATATCAACAATACGATTTTGCAATACATTCAAAATTGGAAGGTATGGAGATCAGGTATTTTGTACTTCCGTACAATGAGTCTGATACTTTGTCTATGTCACCGGATGTATTATGCCTCAGAGCCTCCACTTCGGTGGCCGTCAATGAAGACGAGGGCATTGTGAGTATGCTCGGAATTACAAAAAGGGAACTTCGGGAAACATTTGGAGCCGATTGGGGTATCCTGTATTTCTTCAAACCCAAACAAGATTTTGGAGCCTATCAGCATTGTCGGATGTTGGCCCTGTACAAGGATGGGATCGGATCCGTTCTGGTGTTTTTTCTATTCGATGACCCGAATAATGATTTTATCGATCTCCGGTTTCCAGCCGTTCGATTTACTGAAATGAATTGAATGAGGTCGAGGGGGGGGAGAGTCTAATGGCTAAGGTTATTGCGAGAAAAAACTCAAACTATCTCGGGGAGCATCAGCTGCGCTGATCGTGGAGAACGCTCCGCGACTCTGCGTGATTCAAACCCAAACTATCTCGTGGAGCCTCCGCTGGGCGTCGTGGGGAGTGCTCGCCTGCGGCTTGCGTGGATTGATCAACTGCGCTGATCGTGGAGATTGTGTTCGCTGCGCGAAGGTTTAACGCGTAAGTCCTCGACTTTCGACAGGGCGCAGCCCTAAACTCTCACACCCAAACTCCCCCGATAGCTATCGGGGAAAACTCAAACCCAAACTAATTACCCCATCTCCGCCACCACTTCTTTCACCTGAGGAACCATCCGCTTGAGCATGCCTTCAATGCCAGCCTTAAGCGTTACGGTTGAGGATGGGCAACCGCTACAGGAACCCTGTAAAAGCACGGTTACAACCCCTTCGTTGTAGGCACTAAACTCGATGTTACCACCGTCCATTTCTACGGCCGGGCGCACATAGGTATTTATCAGATCTTTGATTTTGACTACAATTTCAGCATCTTCTTCGGAGTAATCATAGCTTGCTCCGCGTTCTGCTTCAATTTGCTCCATCGCTTCTGCAAAACCCGGGTTGATAACTTCTCTTTCTGATTCAATATACTCCTTGATAAAAGCCTTCAGCTTGAGCATGATGTCTTCCCAGGCGTAATTGAATTCTTTTGAAACTGTAACGAAGTTATTGGCAATGTAAACGCCTTTTACATAAGGCAGTTCAAATAATGCAGTGGCAAGAGGGGACCATTTTTTTGCCAGATCTTCTTCCTGGAAATCCGCAGTACCTTTAAAAAGCATGCGATTAGTTACATATTTTAGCGATTCCGGATTAGGTGTTTGCTCTGTGTAGAGCATTACCGGACTTTTAGTTACTGGTTGATCCATGGTTCTTTCTTTAAGACTTGCAAAATAAACATTCTTTGGGGAGAATAGTTCTATAACATACAGAAGAGTTAAACAAACGCTTCCAGTGCCATTCTTCTTTGCATCCTGAAACGACGAGGTAGAGACATCGAATAAGCTGGTCAAAAAAATCTCCTTTTTTAGCAGGTCATTCGCTAAATTTGTTCGCCAAAATTGGGCTCAAAATAATTGATCACCTGATTCAGCAAGAAAAACGGACAAGATTGATGTTATTTCAAATTGACCCTGGAAGAAATTAGTGTATTAACGTACTTTAGGTATTACAAATACCTGTATCCTGACAAGTTCTGCAAATGACAAATCGATATTTCGATCTTATTGATCAGACCTTCTATTTTCCTCAAGAAGGATTTGATATTCGGGGAGGAGACCTGATGTTTCATGGAATTCCGCTTATGTACCTGGTTGGAAAGTATGGTACCCCCCTCAAACTAACCTATCTTCCCAAGATCGGGATGCAGATAAAACGGGCCAAAAATCTATTTAACAGAGCTATAAAAGCCAAAGGGTATAGCGGCAATTATTACTATTGCTATTGTACTAAAACCTGCCATTTTAGTTATGTGCTCAATGAAGTGCTGGAGCACGACGTCCAGTTGGAAACTTCCTCTGCCTTTGATATTGACATCATCCGGAATTTATATAAGGATGGCAAGATCAATAAGGAGATCATCATTATCAACAACGGATTCAAGCCCAAAGAATACACCAATCGGATCATTGACCTGATTAATGATGGCTTTGAAAATGTGATTCCGGTGATGGATCATATTGAAGAGCACAAACAATTTGAAGGAAAAATAAAGAATGGCCCCTGTAAAATTGGGATTCGGGTCGCTACTGAGGAGGAGCCAAATTTTGAGTTCTATACCTCTCGCCTCGGTATTCGCCACTCTGAAGTGATTAACTTTTATGAAAGAGAGCTAAAGGACAATCCGGCCTTTCAATTAAAAATGCTGCACTTTTTTGTGGATACCGGCATTAAAGACACCCTCTATTATTGGGGAGAAATGAAAAAGGCCGTTAAACTTTATTGCGAGCTCAAAAAAATCTGTCCGGAACTGAAGGCTTTGAATATCGGTGGCGGAATGCCTATCCGAAATTCACTGGGGTTTGAGTTTGATTACAAATACATGATCAAGGAGATTGTCAACCTGATCGCCGAAGCCTGCGAAGAAGAAGAGGTGCAGGAACCCGACATCTTTACTGAATTTGGAAAATATACAGTCGGCGAAAGCGGCGCTACAATCTTCTCTGTATTAGGTCAAAAAAGACAAAACGATGCAGAGCTCTGGTATATGATCGACAATTCTTTAATGAATACCTTGCCCGATTCCTGGGGGATCGGAGAGCGTTTTATTCTGCTGCCAATTAATAAGTGGCACAATGAATACCAAAAGGTAAACATTGGCGGACTCAGCTGCGACAACTCCGATTATTATAACTCGGAGGCACATGAAGGTCAGGTATATCTCCCGGCTTTTAGCCCTTCCGACCCCGAGCCGCTTTGTTTAGGATTTTTCCATACAGGAGCCTACCAGGACGCATTGAGTGGATATGGAGGTATCAAACACTGCCTGATTCCTTCGCCTCAACATATTGTAGTCTATAAGGATGACCAAGGGAATTTGGTAGATACCCTGTACAAAAAAGCACAGGTTTCTTCAGATATGCTTCGCATTTTAGGCTATACGGATTGATCTGTCAGCCTTTTTCTTTTTCGATCTGCTGCCTCAAGTCGATAGGCTGTTAAGCGTCGGTGGAGCATTATCCGGTGCACTAACTCGGTGATGCCCAAGAGCAGAATGCCGGCTGAAAAGAACAAATTTCTGATAAGCTGAATTTCGTTTGTCCATTCTGGTGTAAAGGGCGTCACAAACAGAACTTCCAGCGAAGTAATGATGGCTGTCAGTATAAAGATGGATACGCTGATTGCCCTACTCGTTTTTATCCAGGCAGGCTTTTGGTGATACCAGCATTTTCCGAGCAATTTCACATAGGCCGGATTAGTTGGCGAAATTCGAAGAAGCTCTTTCAGGGTATGATTACATGCATCCAGTTCAAAGAGTTTTAAGTGCGCATTTCCTTTCCGGAAAAGCATATTTTGATACACATCTTCTCCCTGAAAATCAATTTGGTTGAATTCAATGCTGCGTATTAACACCTCTTCCACTACGACCAAAAATCGGCGGAAATCGTTTGTTTCGTATAATGCCAGTGCGTAGAAGGCTATAAATTCAAATAACTCCTCCGGATGTAAGTTGCGAATATGGACTTCTTCCTTTTCAAAGAAATGGATACGCGCCCGGTGATCATGCTTGGGGATTGCCCGAAATTCCCGGTAAACGGAAGAGTAATAATTGAATTCTAGTTTTGCCATACCATATCCTCCATATCAAAGGCCTTCAAATTGCAGCGCATATAACACCGGTTTACTGGGACTCACATCAATTTCAAAGGATGCTATTTGTAAATTGAGTAAATAATAACCATCCGGAATAGTATCGGGTACAAAAATTAACTCAGTGATTGTACAGTTTTCCCTGCCGGCTTCCCGGGTTCCGGGGTATTGCCACCAGGCTTTGTGTGCAGCGAGTTTTCCCCCATCTTCTTCCCGGTCAACAGATGGAATATCAATGAGCAAATGCTCTATTTGTCTGTCCGCCAAAAAAGCTAAAGCGTCGGGAGAAACATAAGGCGGATTGCTGCCGGAATAATTCTGAGTCAATTTCGAATCCCTGTTTGGCATCGTACGAATGATTAACGCAGAAACTTCTCCGATGTTTATCTCCCCCGGAAAATCTTCTTTTACGATCACCCGGTCGCCATTTTCCTGCTTTCGCGGAAAAACCGTAAGCAATTTAGCCGGAAAGTGAAATTGACGCAAGCTTTGGTTGATCGTAAAAGCTTCCTTGGCGATATGCCCGACACATTCCGTGTGGGTGCCGTTTCCATGCGGATTTAAGCGCACATTCAGGAAATTGACAAGTCCGCCTTGTGCCGTGCTGCCAATAAAGTCTCCTGCAATAACAGGTAATGTTTCGAAGAGTGGCGCGTAAAAACAATTTACCTGCGTTTCTCCGGTAGCTAAGGGAATGGAAATATCCAATGGTTTACTTAAATCGGCACTTGCCTTTCTCGAACCAATATAAAGTGTTGTGATCATTTCCGAATTTACAGTTTCCTGCCGATTTGGTGAAAAGGAATTATTTTTCAGGCAAATTCTTCTAATTTCAAGACTTGAATTTATTCTTAAAACTGCTATATAACCCTTTGCGCGCAATCGTCATTGTCAGCCTCCCGGTATTTTATCGGAAGACGATTGTATTGAATAAAAAAATTCTTTCCACCAAGGGACCTCTTTTTTTGCTGACCAATCACCCATGCACGGTGATGGACCCTTTTAATGTGGTTGGCAGATCCAACAGGATTGTTTTTTTTCTGGCCAATGCAAGTTTGTTTAAGCACCCCCTGGCCAATTGGATTTTGCGCAATTTATACTGCATTCGGGTAGAACGGTATGAAGATGTATCGGATCGTCCGGTGAAGAATGAATCGGCATTCGCGCAAAGCATAAACTTTTTGCAAAATGGCGGCTGTTTGTATGTAGCACCCGAAGGCACAAGTGAGGTCGCTCGCCGTATTCGAAAGGTGAAAACCGGTACCGCACGCATCGCACTGGCTGCCGAGGCCGCCAATGATTTTCAATTGGGTACACAGATATTACCCGTCGGACTGATATACTCCGATCCACGCTTTTTTCGGGAAACGCTGATTGTCAGCCCGTCTTCGCTTATTCAGGTGAGCGATTACAAAGAATTATTTCTAAAAGACGAGTGGCTGGCCGTAGAGGCCCTGACCGATGCCATTCATGCCGGCCTTTCGGCGAATATTATTGACACCGAAACAGACGAGCAGGACGAAACACTCCGGGGGCTGGAATTGATTTCGCAAACGGAAAATCCGCTTCCTTTGGCACCCCGAACCAGGCGCACCCAACAGCAATTAGAAAAAATCCGGGATGGGTTGCTTTCGGATGCTCTTCAAAATCGGCTCCGAAATTATTTTCAGGAACTTAGTCAACACCGCTTTTCAGATGAAAGTTTGGCCGGTAAGTGGCGCTATTTACCCCAATTAATACTCTTTCTCCTCGGCTTGCCCATAGCCCTTTTTGGGCTTGTAAACCATTTGTTGCCCTGTGGAATACCCTGGCTGGTCAATAAAAAATTGAATGTATGGGCTTGTTATGATGCGACTTATCGCTATGTGTCCGGCTTGATTTTTTTTCCGCTGTTTTATTATTTGCAGATTCGATTCTCTACGCTATTCATGGATTGGTGGATCTACGCCATCCTGTTAGTACTGAGCGGATTATTTGTCGATTATTACTTGCGAAAATTTGGCTCTTGGATGCAGGGGCTTAGGTGGAGTCGATTCAGTAAAAAATATCCGGAAAAGGCTAATTTCTTGGAGTTGGAGCGTAAAGAAATCCTGCAAGCCTTAGCAAATTCAGCATTATTGAAACCATGATTGTTGACATTGCCCTTTTAATTTTTACGTTGGCAACCCTGATTCAGGTGTGGCTTTGGGGTATTGGATTTAGAAACCTGGACAACTATCAGATTGTCAAAACAGATGTTGCTTCCTCTGCCCCTCTGAGTGTAGTTATATGTGCCCGCAACGAAGAAGCGAATCTGAGGGCCAACTTAGCCCTTTGGCTAAATCAGGAATATCCGGCATTCGAGCTGATCATCGTGGATGATGATTCGTCAGATGGTACAGCAGCCTTGATAGCTGAAGTACAAAAAACGCTGCCACAATTAAAATACCTGAAAGTTGACAGGGCACCGGGAAGCCTGCCCGGAAAGAAACATGCTCTGGCTCAGGGTATTCGCTTTGCACAAAATGATATACTTGTCCTGACAGATGCGGATTGTAGCCCGGCCTCCTCCAATTGGCTACAAGAGATTGCCGATGGATTTACAGAAAACACCCAACTTGTATTGGCTTTCGCCCCCTTTTATCTGGCTCCCGGATTGTTGAATAGGTGGATACGTTATGAGGGTTTATATACAGCCTGGCTTTACCTTTCGGCGGCATTGTGGAAAGAGCCATACATGGGAGTAGGGCGAAATTTAGCCTATCGGAAGGAGCTTTTTGATAAAGCGGGGGGCTTCGGGAAACATGCAGATCTCTCCGGAGGCGATGACGATCTTTTCGTGAATGGTTTATTTGGCGACTCAGGTGTAGCACCCGTATCAACTTCTATTGTTATAAGTCCGCAAAGTTGGGCGCTATCGGAAGGGAAGCACACTTGGTCAGCATACCTCCGCCAAAAGAAACGACATTTAAGCACGGGGATCCGATATCACTGGAGGCACCAACTTATTTTGGGGCTTATTGCACTTAGTCATTTTCTGCATCTTACCCTTGGTTTCCTTGGCTTATGGTACTTCCCGATTTGGGCGATTGCCGGACTTTGTGGTCGTTTATTGATCTTCTGGTTTCGGGCATCTCGCTTATCAGGCCGCTTTGGCGGAAAGAATTTACGCCTCCTTTTACCCGTACTCGACCTCTTTTTCCCAGTCTTTTACCTGTTTTTTAGTCCGGTTATTTTTGGACTGCGAGCCATTAAAAAATGGTAGCATTAGTTGGGCAAAGTGAGGCAAAATGCGAGTTTGCCAGATTACCTTGCCCCAAAAGCTATGAAAAAATCAAACGTACCGGAGATGTTTATTCATTTCCTCTGGCGCCAACTTTGCTTCGATCTGAAGGAACTGAAAACGACTCAAGGGCAGCTTATCCGATTAGATAAAACAGGTTATGGAAATGCAGACGCCGGTCCGGATTTCCTGGATGCCCGGATTTGGATCGGAGAAACACTATGGGCAGGAAACGTAGAGATTCATGTCCTCTCCTCCGAATGGTACCTCCACAAGCATCAGGATGATCCAGCCTATGATAATGTCATTCTCCATGTAGTTTTAACCGAGGATCGTCCGGTCATAAGTCGAATTGGATGGCGTATCCCCTGTTTGGTTTTGGAAGATCGTATTCCGAAGGAGGCCTTGCGCATGTATCACCGCTGGATGAATAGTCGCCATTGGGTAGCTTGTCAATCCGGGCTTGCAGATTTTCCCACTTTAAGATTAAACCTCTGGCTGGATCGACTTTTAGTAGAACGATTGGAGGACAGGGTAGGAGGAATGAGCCGCCTGTTAGAGAAGCATACGGGCAACTGGGAACGCGTTTTTATGATCAGTATGTTTCGGGGATTTGGTTTAAAAGTAAATGCAGATGCCATGGAGATGCTAGCCGAATCCATCCCTGATAAACTCCTGGATCGAATCCGTGATCGCCCGTTTGAATTGGAAGCAATATTGCTGGGGCAATCCGGCTTAATTCCGGAAAATCCGGAAGATTCCTATTCCAGTAAGCTTTCTGAATCTTATCAGTTTTTGGCGTATAAACATAAGTTGAAAGCCATTTCCCGGGTGGTTTGGAAATTCTCCCGCCTTCGACCATCGGCTTTCCCGGCGGTTCGAATTGCGCGTCTGGCAGCTATGATTAACCAATATCCACACTGGATGCGGACAGTTTTGGAAATGAGAAGTCCGAGCGATTTTTTTGATTTTTTGCAGGTCGAATTATCTCCCTATTGGCAAAAGCATTTTCGGTTTGGGCAATTTTCCGAAAAGGCAGATACCAACCCCGGCAAAGAATGGGCTAAAGTCCTGGTACTAAATGTCGTTATCCCGTTTTTATTTCTTTATGGTCGTCAGACAGGGCAGGAGCAGATGGTTAACAAAGCTTTATCATGGATGGACCAATTACCGGCAGAGGACAATCGGGTGATCAGGTCCTGGAAGTCTTTGATTGATGTTCAAACTGCCGGACAGGGGCAGGCGGCAATCCATCTCTGGAAAAATTATTGTCAGAAGAAACGTTGTTTGGAATGTCGAATCGGGCAGCACCTAATCGGAGACCAGGCCCGGGGTAGTGGGTTTGCGAAGCGGCACCAGGCCGGCAAGCAGAAGGGCAGGGAGTAGATTTTCAATATCAACAGTTCCTAGTTTAAGAAGGTTGATTCCTACCGCTATAATTAAGGCGCCTCCTGTAGCACTTAGCAACTTGATTCTCCGGTCGGTAAAAAAATTGCGGCCTTTGTTGGCAAGTATGGTCAGTCCGCCCTGAAAAATAAGCATGGGAATGATGGAAAAAAGTACGCCCCAGCCAAAGACAGCGGCAAGGGCGACGGAGGTAATCCCGTCAAGTGTTGACTTTACCAGAAGTAATTCCCGCTTTCCGTGTATCCCTTCCTCAATAGCGCCAACTATGGTCATTGATCCCACGCAGAATAATAGAAACGCGGTTGTCAGGCCTTCCCCAAATTGATCGTCACCAAACGAAAAAAAGTAGTTTACACTGCTTTCAATTCCTGATTTCAGGTGTAAGCCGGCGCCAATTACACCTCCCAGGATTAAACTGAAAACAAATATTAGCATCCCGCCTTCTGGAACGCGAAGCGCCATTGTCATGCCAATGACCAGCGTGCCAAGTCCGATAGCCTGAAAAATAATATCCTGAATATGCTCCGGAAAAAATTGTTGTAGCCAGATTCCCAATAAACTACCTACGACGACCGCCGCCATATTAATGATTGTTCCGATAGGCAGGTTGCGCATAACTAAGTAATTGAGGAAGCTTTTCGAAGGAGGGCCGAAGTGGCCATTAAAAGCAAAATGGACAGTATGAAAAAGGTCGTGCCGATTCGCACTTCTGTAACAAGGATAAGGGAATCAAATTTAAGATTTACGATCAATACAGCCAGAACAAAAACATCTAACATCGCCCATTTATTCACTATTTCCAACAGCTTGTTTAGTTGATCACTTCCTTTGTTTAGGAATAAGCGGCTTCCGAGAAATACGTATTTCAGTATGGGGAGCAAAAAGGTGAAAATTAGAAGCAGGGAGGCCAAAAACCATTCGCCATCCCGAAAAAAATCGGTTATGGAGGACCATAGATAAACATCGTCTCGATTGATCGATAAAAAAAGCTTGGAACCCATGATCGGGTTAGCTATACCTGCGATAAAAAAGGCGCCGGATATGAGGTAGGTGATTATGGCAATTCTGGCTGTATTCATTTCGGACTGATTTCTTTAACCAGTTCAGCGGCGAGAGGAATTGTTGATAATTTTCCGGCATCAATCCACTGGGTTTCCGTGTGATCATAACCGAAAATCGGTTGCTTATAACAATGTTTCATATAGACATCTACAATAGAAAAAACCGATTCTTCCGGAAATAAATCAAATATTTTGGGACTAAGCATATGGATGCCGCTAAAAGCTCTTTTGTAGGGCATTACATCGGCCGGGAAAGGTCCCTTTTCACTCCCGTCTTTGGCATTTGACCAGGCTTTTAATTCCCAGCTCTGATCAAAATGGAAGTACCTGCTGGAAGCTCTCTCCCGGATGGCGAGACAGGCCAGAAAATTATTTTTCAGATGAAAATCATGGAAATGACGAAGATCCAGATCCGTAACGATATCGGCATTATAAACGAGGAAGGAGTCGGAATCTTCCAGGAAAGGCCGGGCTTTTTTTATAGCGCCACCCGTGTCAAGCAGGGCATCGCGTTCATCGGAGACTTGAATATGAAAGCCCTCGCTTCTTTTTTGTTCTATAAAATGGATAAGTTGATCAGCGAAATGATGTACGTTAATCACAAATTCATCAAATCCACAAGATCGAAGATAGCGCAGTGCAAATTCGAGCAAAGGCATGCCTCCTACTTCGACCAGGGCTTTGGGACGATCAAGCGTTAAGGGACTAAGTCTGGTGCCTAAGCCGGCTGCTAGGATAAATGCTTTCACAATCCAAACTTAGTAAATTGTAAAGCGAAAACGATCAGGTTTGAAAATTTTTCGAGGCGCAAAGCAAAATAGCCCATCCAGGGAGCTTGTTGTTTGGCAGGCAAACATATAGGGCTCTCCGGAATGGAAATTAAAAAACCTCATAAGCAGATGGAATCAGCTTATGAGGTTATTAGACTTGTCTAACTGGAGCCTCAAATGGCTGCAAG
>JAGQWR010000211.1:796-15783 GCA_020437105.1 Saprospiraceae bacterium | reverse complement strand
AGATTTCCGGCTCACCAAAATCTGGAAGTGCACCATCAGTACACTCAGCAGTGATGCTGGCAGGGAATTCTACAACCCAATCAGATACATGCTGAACGAAGATAGTCTGTGTACAGCTTGCAGTTGCGTTGTTTGGATTATCATCGTTAGCAGTCCAGTTACGGATAATTGTTCCTTCCTGGCAGCTATTGATGTTTACAGTAACATTATAGTTAATGTTTACAGCACAGTTATCAAAGAAAGTAGCAGTACCATAACCAGCCAAAACAGAGTAGTCACCGTTATTGATAGCCGCAGCTAAATTGTCAACATAGTATTCGCAAGAGATAGTCTGTGGACCAGGGCAGAAGGTAGTAACTGGTGGAATTTTGTCGTTCACGTTAACTTCAACCATACAGTCATTGAAGTTGCCATAGTCGTCAATCACACGGAAAACAACCATAATTGGGCTGTTTACTACGTCAGAACAACAGAAAGTAACAGTAGGACCGAAATCGTCGAATCCACCGTTGCAAAGACCGTTCATACGGCGAGCAACAAATTCGTCAATACCACAGTTGTCAAAAGAACCGTCATCAAAAACACCGGCAGGCACTACAGCCATTCCGTCAGAAGAAACAGATACATCTGTGATCTCATCACAAATAGGAGTAGGAGCAATATCATCAATTACTTCAATTACTACTTGAAGTGTAGTGATGTTATTACAAGCATCAGTTGCCTGATACGTAATAGTATGGAAACCAAGGCTCAATCCTGGTGAAGGAATCAAACCACCATTCGCACCGTTTTGTCCGTTTACATAGATCGCCTCACCTACCGGAGTGAAAATCTGAACAGTCCAGCTGTTACAAGCATCAGTAACTGTTGCTGGTGGCAGGAAATCTTGTGAAGTACAAGGATTTGGGTGCTGACCTGGTACGTTCGCACTTACTGTGAAAGGCGGACGAGTTACAACAGGAGGAGTAGTATCAAGTACTTTGATAACCTGAACATTGTCCTCACCAGAATCATTAGAGGTTACGATAGAGTTAGTACACCAGTCAAGAACAGTCCAGGTACGGATGATTTTGAAAGTAGTACCACAAGTAGAAATGATCTGATCACTGTGGCTGGTATTGTAGTTACAGTACTGACCAGTGATATTAGAAGTTGTTCCAGAACCTGTGTTGTTAAGTACAGAAGCAGAAGTAATGTCAGAAGCATCAATTGTGTTAATGCCAACTTCCAATGCTTTCACTGTAGGATGAAGTGCTACTGCAGCAGTAATGTTTGGATATGAAGCATACTGCGTACATTCCCAGATAATGTCGTTAGGGAAATCAACATTATTCGGGCGCTCAATGATAATCAGGTCATAACAAACAGCTGATTCATTTCCGCTTGCATCAATAGCGATGAAACCACGCTGTACAGTTACGTATCCACCGTTAGGAGAACACTGAGTAGAAGCGTCGATAGTTACACCAACCAATTGAACATCCGGGAAAAGATCACAGTTGTCATCCGCGTCCGGATAAGGAACATTGTTATAATCCTGTGTACAAGAAATAGTAGTCTCGCCACAGAAAATAACAGGAGCAGCTTTGTCCTCAATAGTAATAGAACCCCAGCATTTGTTGCCAGTGTTCATGTTTGTTACGCGGGTAACAAGCGTTTGACCCAGGTAGTTGCTCGCACTAAAGCTCACAACATCAACACCCGAGAACAATACGTTCGGGCCTTGCAAAACCTCAATCAAATAACTTGTGTTTGGAGTAGGAGTACCTTCCAACACCATATCAGCATACAGATCTACTGTACAGTTGCCGTTTGGAGTTGGATCCACTGATACTTGCACGTTGTCGTTGCAAGCCATGGATTGTGCCGAAAGCGATGCGCTAAAAAGCAAAGCTACTGGCAGAAGCATCCACATAAGCAGATGCGTTTTAGTAGATTTTCTAAAATTCATAAGACTACAATTTGTTTAAATAAGTATATACGAGAAAAAATGGGTAATAGCCAAAATCTATAATTCGGACTGCAAAGCAGTCACAGGGATTACTACTGATTCAAGGAACAATGTGGTACAATTAATGGAGACTCCAGGGAGGGAAGCGGAAGGAAACCGCAGCTTTCTCAGCTACATTACATTGCTAACCATAGATTTTCGATTGGGCTGGGGATTGCTTCCTCGAAATGGTTTCAATGTAATCGTAGTTCATGGGATCTCTAAACGTACCTGGCAAATGTAAAAACAATCACCATAAATTCCAAACGACCCGGAACTAACTATCCCGGCCATTCAAAATAATACATTACATAACAACATTAAGACGCAACAAAGATACATCGGGTCTCGCCCAATCGTCATACCCCAAACAGGGTATTTTGCTCTTTTCCTATTCTTAAATCAGACTGTGGTCAAAAGCAGTCCGCATAAGTTCTGCTACGTTATTTACTCCTAATTTGCGCATAATATTTTTGCGATGCACCCCAACCGTCTGATCACTGATGTACAGCTTACGCGCAATCTCTTTACTGGATAGGGCATCCGAAATCAAGCGAAGTACCTCAATTTCTCTCCTCGTAAGTAAATACTTCTGTGCAAATCCATCTTCGAAACTTTTCTCAAATCGATCCGATCCTTTCGATTGATTAAGTTGCACGCCCTCTCCCATAAATATTTCGCCCCTTAAGACGACTTCAATGGCTTCGGGTAACGCCGTCGGGTCAGATCTTTTTAATAAATATCCGCCGGCTCCGGCCTGGTAAGCCCGTTTGATAATTTTCGGGTCAGCATACGAACTCAAAATCAGACACTTAACAGGCAATCTACGCTTCTGAATTGTCTCCAAAACCTGAAACCCGTCTTTCTCTGCCAGGTTTAACTCCATGACAACCAGGCTATCTTCTTCCGGATGCAAATGATTTAAAAGTACCTTACCGGAATTGGTTTGAAAACGCACCTCCATAGGAACAGGCAATGCATTCTCCAAATACTGACAAACCCCCATGCGAAAAAACGGATGCGGATCAGCAAGAACAATCTGGTTTTTCAGATTAAAATTCATGACAGTGTAACATTTCTCATTTGTTATCTCCCCTATTTATATCGTGGCGGCTGTCTGGGCCCCCTGGTTAATAGCTCTCTGAGCATCGAGCCCGTCAGAGTAATCTGCTCCGCCAATAATAATTGGCTCTACCCCCGACTCTTGCAAGGGTTCTAACAGTTGACGAACAGATTCCTGCCCCGCGCAGACTACAATATTATCTACCTCTAAAAGTCGGTCAGTTTCATCAATAACAATATGTAACCCGGCGTCATCGATCAACTTATAAGTAACCCCACTCCACATCTTCACTTTCTTCTTTCTCAAATCCTTTCGGTGAATCCAGCCTGTCGTTTTTCCTAAGCCAGACCCGGGCTTACCTGAAGAACGCTGTAAAATCCATATCTCCCGATCTGTCTGGTGAATCACCGGCTCCTTCAATGCCCCACCTTTACCATATTCCGGATCAACACCCCAATGCTCCAAAAAAGCATCAATGCCCATGTCCTTGTTTTCTGATAAATAAGTGGCTACATCAAATCCAATTCCGCCAGCACCAATGATCGCTACCCGCTTCCCCGCTTTTTTCCTCCCGCTTAATACGTCCGGATAACTCAATACTTTTGAATGATCCAAGCCCGGTATCTTCGGAACACGAGGAACAACCCCGGTCGCTAATACCACCTGGTCATAGCCTCCCGCCAATAACTCCCGGGCATCTACCCACTTATTTAAATACAGCTGAACACCATTTAATTCAATCTGCTTCCGGAAGTACCTAAGTGTTTCCTTAAATTCTTCCTTCCCGGGAATTTCCTTAGCCAAATTAAACTGCCCCCCAATATCCGACCCCGCCTCAAACAGCGTTACCTGATGCCCACGCTCAGCAGCCAGTGTCGCACAAGCCAGACCGGCTGGGCCCGCACCTACTACGGCCACCTTTTTTGGCGACTGCGTTTTTTCAAAATTTAACTCCGTTTCTTTACAGGCACGCGGGTTGACCAGACAACTCGCCGCTTTGTTTTCAAACACATGATCCAAACAGGCCTGATTGCAGGCAATACAGGTATTTATTTCATCAGATCGGTTGTCCGCCGCCTTCGATACAAATGCTGCATCGGCCAACATCGGACGCGCCATCGACACCATATTAGCATGCCCGGCAGCTAATACACGCTCAGCTACTTCCGGCGTATTTATCCTGTTTGTCGTAATAAGGGGGATGCCAACCTTTCCCATTAAACGTTTAGTCACCCAGGTAAATCCGGCCCTGGGCACCATCGTAGCAATTGTCGGAACCTGGGCTTCGTGCCACCCAATTCCGGTATTGATAATGTTGGCACCTGCTGCCTCCACCTGTGCAGCGAGTGATTCTACTTCCTCCCAGGTACTCCCCTCTTCAACCAAATCCAGCATGGAAAGTCGATAGATCAAAATAAAATTGGGTCCGACTTTCTCCCGCACGCGCCGAATAATTTCAAGTGGAAACCGTATCCGGTTTTCAAAACTCCCACCCCATTCGTCTGTTCGTTTATTGGTGCGCTTAGCTATAAATTGATTGATCAAATACCCCTCAGAGCCCATGATCTCCACACCGTCATACCCTGCTTTCTGAGCCAGTCCGGCACAACGCACAAAATCCCGAATCGTGCGCTCAACGCCCCGTTTGGATAATGCCCTCGGTTTAAATGGACTAATAGGAGACTTTTTGGCAGAAGGCGCAACCGCTAAAGGGTGATAACCATACCTTCCCGTATGCAAAATTTGCATGCAAATCTTGCCGCCTGCCCGATGTACAGCTTCCGTTACCTGTCGGTGTTTTTGGGCATGTATCCGATTAGTCATTCGAGCGGAAAACGGACTCACCCACCCCGCCCGGTTTGGTGCCACACCTCCTGTCACAATCAGCCCCACTCCACCACGGGCACGCTCTTCATAAAAAGCAGCTAATTTCTTGACCCCACCACGCTCTTCTTCCAGTCCGGTATGCATAGAACCCATTAATACGCGATTGCGTAAACGGGTAAAGCCCAGATCCAATGGTTCCAAAAGGTGCGGGTATGGATTGCTCAATAGCTTACTATTTCAAGACTGCGCTTTCCGCGAAGCCTTATTACTCAATTACGATCATCTGACGACTAGCTTCTCCTAAGTCACTGCTTACCTTGTAAAACAATGAACCACTAGCTCCCAGCTTATTACTGTCAAACTCAAAATAGTGGGTACCACCTGAGAATTCAGCCGACTCAGTATATAACAATTGACCAAGTGATGTATAAATCTCCAGATTGATGCTTCCCGCTTCCGGAATAAAAAATGGAATTCGAACATTCCCTTTCGCCGGGTTTGGTACCGTTTGATACAAGGCAAAGGTTTCCTGCATTTCCCGACTTTCGTCGAACTGAAGATCCAGATCATATACCTCCGATGCCTGATTATACATTTCGCCGGAAACGGCCTGATTTGCCAACTCTATTACATCACCCCACTTTAATCCTGACTGCTTAGCCCGGAAACGCAAACGCACCAACGGAATGGAGGATTCCATAAGCACCGGGCTATCATTCCAACTGAATGTCAGCATAGACCTGGAAGCCAGATGATGATAATTATCAGAACCAAAGCCCGGAAGGCTGATATTCTCTACGGTTCCAAATTCTACAAGATCCGCATTATATGACAAGGCAAATTGCAAACCGGAAATAGATCCCATCTCTTGCAAATAGATCGCTGCATCTGTCCATTCTCCTGCCGGTAACTCCGTATCCATCACAATTAACTCCGCTACACCCGAACGCGTGTCTATCGAACCGGCATTTGCCGGATTCGCCGAATTATTGACATCGCCCACCTTGATTGCCACAAAATTGACCTGCATCGTGTCATTTAGGTTGGGCACATCCACAAATTCCGGGAAGTTCTCGGCTAAAGGAAAAGTCGGATCATCAAACTGGTAACTTGCATCAACAAAACGCCAGGAACTGTTATTCGTAAACTGATCCGTCACCAACAGGATCACTTTGCGAATCTCCACCATATCCAGGGTAGAAACCGTAGCAGAATGATTGGCATCCGCTGCAATGTATTTATAGGGCGTATCAAATAACTGTAAACCCAGTATATGTTTTTGGATATCCACCAAATCCAGGGTGGTAACACCATTTGTAATATTTATGTCTTTCTCCGGTGTCACCCGATATCCTAAACAGGTCGGTACATCCGGCGCTTCAAACAGTCCGGAAGGATCCGTGATATCCGAACTTACCAAAAGCCCCTGGCCTAAATCGGTTACTTCAATAGACACATCCGCTACATCGCCGAATATCTCTGTCTGAATACCGCCTTCAATAGATGCAAAAGGCTCATCCGTTGTACAAAGCATTTCATGAGGCGTTGCAATAAAAACATTCTCCTGCATGATATCAATTCCGGTATTCCGGCAAACAAGATTCTCTAGTCTGGTGTTTTGGATAAGGAGTTTCAACTCCGGACTTAAAGCCGGATCATTCAAATAATAAAAGCGGTCTCCATCGCGGAGCGCAGAAAACTGGTCGATCATAATGGTCATGATCGTTTCTCCGAAAAGCGCATTTGACATATGAGACTCTGCCAACATGCCCACCCAGGCATCCAGGGAATCTAACGAAACGTATAAGTTTTCTAAAACACCCGAGATGGTTGTTTCACCGGTAATTTCCTGGAAGCTTGTATGCGGTGCCAAGCCAAAAGCTATGCGTACCTCATTCAGACTCGGAATCCCTCTTTCGCGGCCACGCGTAATATTTATAGCCGCCAGATCCAGTCCGCCTGCTCCCGGAGGACCAAACAAGAAATTTCGAACAGCATCAATTACCTTACTGTCCAGGTCCTGTTGAATCTGTACGCCCATCCCCTTGAAATAAGGCTCCAAACCAACATTATACACTTCAAGCGGGTTAAAAAACGCCTGACTTAACATCAGGTTCCCTTCCGGAATCATCTGCCCCTCCATATCAATCCGGCGTATAGTATCGGTCAGCAGAGTGTGCCCCATCCGGTAAGCGGCAGCAGAAAAAACATTAAAAATGCCTGCATTTACATTGGGGTCGTATGACTGATACGGATCAAGGTGAACCCCCATCGTTGGCAACCATTCTTCAAAAACAATCGCCTGCAACATACCTCCAACTATTTTGCGGGCAAACTGGTACAACTCCTCGTCTGTCCAGGAGGGATTTTCAATTTTCAACTCATCACAAACCCGATTGTGCTCCCGCACGAAAAGTGTGTGAAAAGAGGTCAGCAGGGCATTTTCGTTTGCCCGAACATCACCCGCAACAAAATGCTTAGGCCCCAACCCTACCGGATCGTCCATGTGTGGCGCATTGGGATCCAATGCCGAATCATATTCTCCGTCAATGGTATTAAAAGGCAATAAATTGCCACTAGATGTTTTGAGCTTACCATCCGTAAAGGTGCGCAGCCAGACAGCACGCGCAGTTTCTGAACCATACACCGCCGAAGCATCAATATAGGCCGTTATAAAATTCTCGTGTTGGCGTGGATTGTCCGGACCGGTGCCCGTGCCCGGAAAAGGTGTGGAACGTCGCATCGGGATTAAAGCCTGCCCAATACTAAACGGATCAAACCAGGGATCTCCCTGCGGCACCTGGATATAAACATAACTGCCAGGTGTGGCGTCATCCTTTGCCAGCGTAATATCATGGTCAATGAACTGACCAAACACCCAACAAAAATCACTGAGCCCCAAGGGGTCATTAACCAGGCCGGATTGAGCAAAAATCTGATTGCTGACAACCCTTGGATTTGGCCATCCCGGGCCACCTAAGGTCGAAACACTATCCGCGTAATAAGGTGGAGCAACTCGTATAAATGGCACATTTGAAGCCCCCCAATCAGGGTTGGCTATATTGTTACCACTACCGTCAAAGGTGCGGTTCTCCTGCGCAAACAAGCTCATAGCCAGGAGCGATAATAGACATGGGAGTATAATTCTTTTCATGGCATTATGTTTCATTCATGGGGGTACCTGCCTAAACAGGCCCCACAAATATAAGCATTTTAGAATGAAGAAAAAATGGTACTATGAGAATTATCCCCATCCAGTATCCGAAGCCCCTATTCCTATTAATCTTACGTTAAAATAAGTCCTGCCTGTCCCCAAAGGATACTTGTTTTCGTCCAGATAAACGTTGGCTCCTCATGAAACAAAAACAGGATTGTGCAGCCCGGACAGACGCTTGTTTTATTTTGAAACCAGCCCATGCTTTTTCCGGGTTCAATTTTCTTTTCTTTGTATGAGCGTTTGATCATTAAAACCATGCCGGATATGAAACCAGTATTCCTTAAATACCTGCTCCTTTTTGCTGCTCTCTTTGCTATGGGAACCGCCTACGCTCAGGACTATGGTCCCAGAGGATATTATACTTTTGGCATCAACGGAGGCTGGTCCTATCAGTCTGGAGACGTTGCCATAGATCAGGGCGGTTACGGACTGGGATTTACCCTGGGAAGAAGTTTGTACTATAAATACACCGCCCCCATTGCGTTGGATATTCGCGGACGCTTCCTCTTTGCCCGACAATATGGTCTCGATGGCAGGCCCTCTTTTGATATAACAGATAATAGCGCCCTAAACGGAGATCAGACCCTGAATTACCTGAATTATCCGGCAAACCTGAATCAGTCGAAAGGCTTTGTTTATCAAAACCATCGAACGACCACAGGCGAATTGAGCGCTGAGCTGGTCTTAAAGTTTAACCGCTTACGGGAACAGACCAATTTCATCCTGAATTTGTATGGCGGAATCGGCCTGGATTACTACCGGGTCAAGCTAAATCAGGCAGACTTAACCGGACTGGAATATTATACAGACTACAGTAATATTGATGCCAGTAAACCGCTCCGGGAAATTTGCCGGCAACTCCGAGATGAGATCCTGGATGATACTTACGAAACACCAGCCTCCGGATTTGAAAGCAGTGGAAAATTCGGCCTGATGCCCGATGCCGGCATTGAAATAGGTTACCAACTCAGTCCGAATTTCGCTATTCTTGCCGGGCACCGGATTACCTTTGGACGGGCAGATAACCTGGACGGGAATCAATGGTCCGATCCAAATAATGACTGGTACCACTACACCAGTTTCGGACTCGAATGGACCATTCCTGTAAAGGGAAAATCTATCAAACCACCCGTGATTACTATTCTGGAACCACAACAAAATCCGGTTAGTACCCGTGATCCCAATCCACTACTCAAGGCGGTCATTTTACATGTAACGAACCCGTCGGAGATCAGTTGTAACATCAATGGCCGGGAATTAAATTTTGATTACTTCTCCGAAAACTTCAACACGCGTCCGCTTTTAAAACCGGGCAGAAATGAAGTAACCATCACTGCCCGAAATGAAGCAGGGATGGATCGCAAAAAAGTGATCTTCATTCTGGAAGGCGGCGGACCAAGTCCGAATCCGAATCCTCCTCCACCGCCTCCACCATCAAACAACCAGCGGCCTTCTGTGGATATTACGAATCCATCTACCAGTCCGTACAATACCAATAGCCAAAACTTCACTATTCGGGCCCGTGTGCTTGGGGTACAATCAAAAGCCGATATCAAGTTTAGCCTGAATGGCAACTCTGATCGAAACTTTTCTTTTGATAGCAGAAACGGAGAATTTGCTATCAGTATTCGGCTAAAACCCGGACGAAACAACATCGTTTTGCAGGCTTTTAATCCGGGTGGATCAGATGAAGATGCCACTATTATCATCCTGGACGGGGCATCCGGGCAGCAGCCAACAGTGCGATTTACTTCGCCATCGAATGACCCGTTTCAGACAGACCAGGAAGCCATTACCGTAAGAGGAAATATCGAACACGTTAACGGAAAACAAAATGTCACCTTTACAGTAAACGGCAGACCAAGTACCAATTTTGCGCTTAAGGGAACAGAATTTTCTGCCTCCATCCGACTATCTGCCGGTACGAATAACCTGGTTTTGAAAGGGGTCAATCAATACGGTTCGGATAGTGATCAGATCCAGATTGTGCGGGGTGGTTCAACCGCTGATACGAAAGCGCCTCAGGTCACAATTACTAAACCGGCAACGGCTTCTTCAACGACTCAAAGTCAGCAGGCTCAAATTGTAGCACAGGTGCTGAATGTAAACTCCAGGGCAGACATCAAACTCACGGTCAACGGGAGCAATATCACTAATTTTAGTTTTAGTGGCTCTACCCTGACCGCGACAGTCAATCTGAAATCCGGGAGTAATAATGTACAGGTGCAAGCCTTTAATCCGAAGGGAAGCGCTCAGGATGAGGTGAACATTCGCTATGAATTGCCCGGTCCGCAAAATCCGCCAACAGTTGACATCACCTCGCCAACAAACAATACCGAAACCGATAAGAGTCGCATAAATGTGCGGGCCAACTTACGGCATATTACCCAAAAAGAGCAGATCGACTTCCAGGTAAACGGGAAGCGGATAACCAACTACAGCTTCCAGTCTGGCAGCGGAGAATTGGTCGCTACGATCGACCTGCGCCAGGGACAGAACACCATTCGCGTAAGCGCTACAAATAACGATGGTACGGATTCCGATCAAATAAGTGTCAAATTTAGCCGCACCCCTCCACCGGTAGTAAATATTACATCACCTGCTAATAATGCGATCGTTTATGAAGCGGGGATCACCCTGAAGGCCACCGTTAATAATGCCTCTTCAAAATCAGACATTCAATTGGAATTGAATGGGCAGCAAATTTCCAATTTTAATTTTAGTGGCAATCAGCTGACGGCAAACCTACAGTTGCGTTCAGGTGGCAACACTATTAAAGTGTCTGCTTCTAATACCATTGGAAGCGATCAGGATCAGGTTCAGGTGACCTACCGGATGGCTAGCGGACCAAAACCAGCGATAACATTTACAAATCCGCAACGATCAGGAGCAACGGTTCGGGAAAATAGTTTCGAATTCCGGGCTGAAATTCAGTTTGTAAGCAGTAAGACCGGATTAAAAGTACGCCTCAACGGCACACTCATTAAAAACTTCGGTTACGATGCAGCCTCCGGTGTTTTAACGGCTAATGTAAGTTTGAAAAAAGCAGGGAAATATACTTTGCTTATCGAAGCGACCAATACGGATGGCAGCACTACCGAAAGTGCCTTTATCAAATATGCTCCGAGCCAGGGACCGGTCGTAAACATCGACCAGATCTCGCAACCTGCTACCAATCCGATGAATCCAAATGTGGCCACTGCCGGTGTAGAGGCTACAGTGAGCGGAATCACAGGAAGTAATCAGATACAAATTACGCTGAACGGGCAGGCGGTCACTGATTTCAACTACAACACGACAAGCAAAAAACTCACTTTTGATCTGATCGTACCGAGAGGGAGTAATTTGCTACGAATTACTGCAACAAATGGGAATAGCAGCGACACAGCAGAAGCTAGTATTGATTTTTAATCATAAAATGCTGCGCTTTCCGTTCTTTGCTATGTGAATTGGAAGCCGTACTTAAAAATACTGATATGCACGATCTTCCTGGCTGCAGCTTTTCAGCTACACGCTCAGGAGGATCGTGCCTTATCTAATTTACACTGGAAACAGGTTTCCCTTTCCGGTAACTGGCAACAACTGGATAGCCTTCCCGTTTTTCCGGGCTCCATTAGTTTACACGAGCAATTTGAGGGTGCCGAAATAAAAATCCCTTTCGAGCTGCAACAAGGTGCTATTCGCTTCCGCGAAAGCGAAATCACCGCACAAGGGGATAGTATCTGGGTACAGTTTAGAAGTCTGCCCGCTATTTGGGAGGCACCGATCAGTCGGATTGACTCCCAGGATATTACTGTTGGCATAGAAACGCCTATGCTCGTCTATGATCCCTTCGGCACGCCGGATGATCCTTTGCTCGATTTTCAGGGACTAAACTATCGCGGAAATTTTACCCGTGGACTCGCTTTTGGCAACAACCAAAGTTTGGTGCTTAACTCGAGCTTTAATCTTCAGATGGCCGGTTATATCGGCGATGGGATTGAGGTTTCAGCGGCCATTTCCGATGAAAATATTCCGATTCAGCCGGAAGGCACTACCCAGCAACTCAACGAATTTGACCGGGTTTACATCCAGCTGCGCAAAGACAGCACCAGCCTGATTGCCGGCGATTATGACCTGCTGCGCCCCGAAGGTTATTTTATGAACCATTATAAACGGCTCCAGGGCCTGAGCATACAATCCACCGGACTGGAACCGGGGACGGGCACCTTATCACTCCGCGGTAATGTCGCTATCAGCCGGGGTAAATTTAACCGGATGCAATTTGCCGGGCAGGAAGGCAACCAAGGCCCCTACCGACTCAACGGCCGGGATGGCGAAACCTTTATCATTGTATTGGCCGGCACGGAAAAGGTCTTCATCGACGGCCAATTAATGGAACGGGGTCTGGATCGCGACTACGTGATCAATTACAATAGCGGCGAAATCACCTTCATGAACCGCAGGCTCATCACTAAGGACCTCCGGATTATTATTGAATTTGAATACAGCGACCAAAATTACCTCCGCTGGCTTTATGCTGCCGGTGCGGATTACCAACTGGAAAAAACACGGTTTTATCTCAATGCCTATTCCGAACAGGATAGCAGAAGCACGGTGGGCGATGGGGCGCTTTCAGAGGCCGAAAAAGAAGCGCTTCGGCTCGCCGGCGATGATCCCTTTAGTGCGGTATCCAGCGGCATTGACAGCCTGCTTGAAAACAGTGCCAATCCGATTACCTATCAACTCCGCGACACACTGGTCAATGGCACCCCCTATGCCGGTATTTTAATCTATCAACCCGATACAACGGCCGATCTACAACTTTATACTGCCCGATTTTCAGATTTGGGAGAAGGAAATGGAAATTATATCCGTCCAGCCACAAATGCGAACGGAGTTGTTTTCGTCTGGGTCGCCCCCGATGAAGCAGGCAACCCGCAAGGGCGTTATGAACCGGTAATCCGACTGGTGGCACCCCGGCAGCAACAGCTTTTTACTGCCGGATTTGATCATCAATTTTCAAAAAAGAGCCAATTTAAGGGCGAAGTGGCTTTGAGCCGGAATGACCTCAATCGATTCTCTGAACAGGACCGTGGCGACAATATCGGCATGGCCACCTACCTGGGATTTGAACGGCGTTTTCAATTGGGTCAAAAATGGAAACTAAACTCAAAAGTGGAACACGAAGCTATTCACCAAAATTTTAGCCCCCTCAATCCCTACCGCTCTCCCGAATTTAACAGGGATTGGAACTTAGATCAAGCCCAATCTGCTCCCGAACACTGGGCCCGTGCCGAATTTAATCTCCGCCGAGACAGCCTGAATGGTCAATTAAACTACCGGTATAACGGGTTCTGGAAAGGACAACTCTACCAGGGCCAACGGCATATCGGAAACTGGAAAATTCAGGAAAGAGGCTGGTTATTGGACATGACCGGTGATTTACTGCAAAGTACAGGGCAGGCGGAAAACAGCGAGTATTGGCGTCCACAGGCACAATTAGAGCGCAGTTTCAAAGCACTGGACGACTGGAAGCTGGGAGCTGTTTACCAAGCCGAACGCAATACCCGGACAGACGCAGAAACTGACAGCCTGCTTGCCAGTGCCTTTGCTTTTTCAGTTTACCGTGCCTACCTTGAAAGTCCGGAAAAAGAGAAGTTTGGATCCACGCTCAGCATTCAGTACCGCACCGATGAACAGGGGAAAGGAACCGGATTCCAGGCCTTTTCCCGAGCGATAGATAGCAGGATTGACGGAAACTGGAAGCCAGGCAAAGCCCTCCGGCTTGGCTGGCAACTACACTATCGGCGCTTATATTTGACCGACCCGCCGGAGGGACAAGCTGGCCGTGGCGACACCTATACCGGACGAACAGAACTTGGGCTAAACTTATTGAAGGACGCACTACGTTATTCGGCAGATTATCAGCTCGGTTCAGGGCAGGAACAAAAGGTACAATTCATTTACCGGGCTGTAAATCCCGGGGAGGGTATTTATCAGCACATCGACTTCAATGGCGACGGTATTGAGCAAAATGATGAATTTGTAATCGCTCCAAATCAGGATCAGGCCACCCATATTCGAGTGATTGTATATACCAATGAATTTATTCGGACCAACAATGTCCAGTTATTCCAAAGTCTGGTTATTAATCCTCGTAAACCCTGGTTTAACGAAACCGGGATAAAAGGGTTTTTGGGTAGGTTTTCGTCTCAAACCAATTGGCAAAACAATCAAAAAGTCCGTCAATTACCCGGCGTCTCCGGCTGGAACCCGTTTCAGCTGGCACTCGCTGATACTGCCCTTGTGAGCAGCTTGTCAAACCTGCAGCAAATTGTTTATTTCAACCAGCTGGATCCGGTTTATGGCTTACAGTACAACTTCACCGACAATCAAAACAAAACCTTGCTTACCACCGGATTCCAGGGAAGGCGCCTGGTGGAACACCTCTTTCAATTGCGTCTGAATTTGGGAAAATCGAATGCGCTGCAATTGCGGTATGCACAGGGTATCAAAGTAAACCAGCAAGCGGGTGAGGTGATGCAGGATTATGAAATTGCCTTTCGGCGAATTGCGCCCGAATGGAGTTTTCTTCCAAGTAATGACTTCAGAACGATCCTGTCCTACCGATACGAACAGGGAGCCGATCAACTTTCCGGTTCAGATGCAAGTGCTTTATTTCACGAGGGAAAACTGGAAGTACGGTACAATCAGGCAAGTACAACATTTATATCAGGCAGCTTCGCTTTCACCCGTGTAAACTTTACGGGCGTTCAGGATTCTGCTGTAGGATTTGCCTTACTGGAAGGCCTGCAAAATGGCAATAATTTTCAGTGGGAAGTAAGCATCGATCGCCAGCTGGCTCGAAACCTCCGGCTAAGCCTTAGCTACGAGGGTAGAAAAACAGG
>JAGQWR010000211.1:0-718 GCA_020437105.1 Saprospiraceae bacterium | reverse complement strand
AGGTTATAGGTTACAGATGAGAGGTTATAGATGAGAGGTTAGAGCTTATCTGCTTAATTGACTACTCCTTAATTTTGATAGCATCTTTCCTATTTCGATACCTTCTGATCGAATGGAAACGTAAACATCCTCATTGATCAAATTAATTAAAACACACATTTTCAATTGGCTTATTACCTCTAATAGTGATCCATAAGCAATTTCCGTAAATCGCCCTTGTTCTTTGCCCGATTTTCGAGAAGAGCCCTCAGCAATATTGGAACTTATTGAAATAGAGGCTCTCCTTAGTTGGGAAGAAATTCCATATAGTTCTTCTTTCGGAAAGCGTTTGGTAAGTTGGTAAATGTCTGCAGCAAAGGAACAAGATCTTTGCCAGACGGTCAATCGTTCAAAGGAGTAAAATGCGGTGGTTTTCATAGCTTTTGCTGTTAGGACAAAGCTATTCTTGCAAACTCGCATTTTACCCCTTAAACGAAAAAAATCTATAACCTATAATCTGTAAACTATAAACTGTAACCTATAACCTATAATCTATAAACCCATCAAACTCCCCCTAACAATCGATACGTCACAAACTCTGCATCGCCCAATTTCAGTCGGAGGAAGTAAACGCCGGCTGCTACCTGTGGCGTTTCAATGGAGTAATACGTAATCCCTTCTGCGGTTTCCCTACCACTTGTAATCAATCGGCCAGCTGCATCAAACAGGTCATAGACAA
>JAGQWR010000210.1 GCA_020437105.1 Saprospiraceae bacterium | reverse complement strand
TTTAGCAATTCCTCAGAGGAATATTTTGATCTGGCTACGCCTGGACAACGGGTGTATGTGTTAGGTACTTCCATGCCATCGAGAGATTCGCTTTTTGCTCAGCTTCAGGAAAAAGATGATAATATCACGGGCGTCAGCTCACTGATAAATGGCACTTCCTTCTCGGCGCCCTATGTAGCCGCATTGGCTGCCAGAGCCCGGGCACTAGGAAATGGACAGCCCTGGGTACTACTGCGCCAGGCAGCTAAACAGGCGAGTACCAATAACCCGGAGCCTGCTTTGCAAGGCAAGGTCAGTGGTGGAGCCTATATTCACGATTCGACCCCGACTGAGTTTTAATTAAATTCCGGCGATGTCTAAGGCATCGCCGGAATTTCTATACTTTTCCATCCCAATGCAGAAACCAGCCTACATTTTTTTTATACTCGTTTTCCTGATTTCCAGTCAATCAAGGGCCCAGTGCCCCGATAAGGAACTGATTGACAGCTATTATGAAAATAATGACATCCCGGGGTTTATGGCTTTTTTGCCCCGGATGGATAGTTGTAAAACGACTTCCGAATTTAGAGGATATGTATTCCATCAACTTAGCCGTACCTATTTTGATCTGGAAGACCTGGAATCCGCATTATTGTACATCCGACAAGCGTATGAAATCCGACAAGAGGTATTGGCTTCTGATGATCCGGATCTAGGTAGAACCCTTTACCTTTATGGTCTAATCTATAGTAAACTCGCTGATTACCCTCAGGCAGAGAAATACCTAAATGAGGCTGTAACGGTTTTTCGGAAAAAACAGGACCAATTGCGCGCGTTGATGATCGTGCAGAAAGAAATAGCCAACATTGCTGTTGCTAAAGGCGATTTTGATAAAGCAGATGAAATCCTGAGCCGAAACATTGAATTGGCTATTGAAAATGCGGACCCGCTACGCCAGGCAGATTATTTACTCGACCTGGCCAATGTACGCCTTTCGCAGAAGCGACCAGCAGAAGCACTCACTGAATTGGATAAAGCCCTCGGATTGTATAAAGCAAACCAAACCGGCTCCGGATTTAAAAAAGAAAACCTGGCTTCCTGTTATTTGAATATTGCTTTTGCTTATGACGAGCTGAAGCAATCAGCTAAAGCCCTGGAAAATTACCGGCTGGCGATCATGGGCTATCGGGCAATCGGCGCTGATTCGGAAGAGGCAAAATGCCATGCCAATCAAAGTTTGACCTTGATTCGCCTTGGGCGGACAACCGAAGCTGCACGCGAACTGGATCAGGCTGAACGGCTTGCAAAAAGCGCCGGGAATATCGAATTACTGGCCCAGATATTTGATAACAGGGGAGATCTTTTTCTGGCTCGAAAAGAGCCTGTCAAAGCGTTGGGCTCTTATCAATTGGCTGTCCAACAATTAACACCCGGATGGACTCCTGTTTCTGATCTGGATTACCCCTCTGCGGAAATGGTCATGCAAACCGCTTTTCCGGAGCATTTGTTAAACCACCTGTTTGATAAGGTGCAATGTCTGGAACGCTGTCGGAATCTGATTCCTGATTCCCTGTTGCATGAGGTGATTTTGCCGCATTATTTTCAGCTGGCAGCACTCATAAACGGAATGCGCTATGGCCAGCGGGTACAAGCTTCCAAATTATTCTGGAGAGCGCTGGTGCGGCCGATTTATGAAGCAGCCGTGCGCCAGGCTCATCAGGACGGAAACCTCGAAGCAGCCTTTTATTTTATGGAGCAAAGCAAGTCGATGCTGCTGCTGGATGCCCTTGAAGAAAACCGGGCACGCCGCGAAATGAATCCGGCAGATGCCCGCAGGGAGCGCGAAATGAGAGCCTCCCTGGATAATATGCGCGGCCGACTCATAAATGTATCTGCTGATCATCGACCTGTCTTGATGGATTCCCTGCTTCAATTGCAGCAGAAATGGGAGGTATATCAGGATTCCCTGGCCTTGATTTATCCGGGGTTTGCTGCCCACAATCTGGCTGCACAACACAATGACCCTGAAGAAATTCGCGGACTTCTGGGTACAGCGCATTGGTTACTCATCGAATACATGCTGGGTGATTCGGCGCTTTATATTTGGTCTATGGGGCCTTTCGGCGAATATGCACTTCGAGCAATTCCTGTATCGGAGGTGACTGAGCGACTGGATGCCTATCTGACCCAATTGGGTAATGGAAACAGGCGCTTTGACCCGGAGGCTTACGCCAAACAGGCAAATTATTTATATACGGTCTTACTACAACCGGAATTAGAGGTACATCCGGAAGCTGACCGTTTGTTGCTGATTCCGGATGGTTCGATTTCCTTTATTCCTTTTGATGCCCTGATGTCTCAATCAAATTGGGATCCGGATAACTTTTTAGTTCAACGCTACCTCACGCGCTTTGCCTATTCGGCAGAGGTGTTGGCCAGGCAACAGCAACGAGGGCTTCAATCGGGCGAGGTATTAACTATTGCCCCCGTTTTTGATCCCAGCCTTCGCCAGCTGGATCCCCTGAAACAAAGTAAAGAGATGGTAGCACAGCTATCGATTAAAGGGATGCGTGTGTTGCTGGAAGAGGATGCTACAGCAGATGCTTTTATCCAATATGCTGCTTCCAGTTCGGTCATCAACCTGGTGACACATGCTACTGCCGGCAGCGATGCGATTCCGAAAGTGGAGTTTTATGATCGCTCCATGTTGCTGCCGGAGATGTATAGCTTGCAAATTCAGGCTGACCTCGTTATTCTGGCTGCCTGTGAAACAGGGCTCGGAGATGTTCGGAAAGGCGAGGGCGCCATGAGTTTGTCCAGAGGCTTTACCTATGCCGGCGCTTCCAGCCTGATTGCCAGCCTGTGGTCTGTTGATCAATCTTCCACCCAGGATGTGTTCTGCAGTTTTTACACAAATCTGCAAGACGGAATGACCAAGTCGGAGGCCCTGTGGGAAGCAAAGCGGGCGTATTTAAGCCATACCAATATTGCGGGTACAAATCCGTATTATTGGGCAGGCTTTGTATTCTTTGGGGCAGATAACACGCTCCAATTGCCTGCTGGATCATACTGGGATCCCTGTTTACTTGGGTTGGTTTTGGGGGTAGGTCTGATTTTCGGAGGAGCCTGGCTAAAAAGAAGGCGTCAAAAGGCTGCGGAATAGGCACCTAAATTCCCGAAATAGCCGGACGAAAGTTGACTTTGGCCAAAAAGGTACAATTAGATTGATCTTTGATATGGAAAATTGGCTGTAAAAACATCTAAATTAGTGCCAGTATTAGATTGCAGATGTTTGAAGAATGGCTATTTTTGGCACTTCCTGTGAGTTCCATTAAAAATATCTGATCAAAAAGCAGCGTTTAGCAAAATGCCAGCGTCTTGATTGTGTCTTGATGAAAGATGGATTTGCGATTTTTAACATAAATAATTCGCCCATGTGCTGCACAATTGGTATTATTGTGCATTCTCATCGTCGGAGACAAAATATTCTTTTATCACTCCTAGAGAAAGTCAAACTGTTACATATGAAAAAAATGAGACTGTTATTGGTTGCCTGTATTATTGGCTTTGGATTCTCGGGAACACAGGCCCAGGATATTCACTTTTCTCAGTTCTACATGTCGCCCCTCAATTTGAATCCGGCCATGACGGGGGTCATGAACTGTAACATCCGATTAACCGCCAATTATAGGAATCAATGGGCAAGTGTCTTGAAGACTTTTGCTTATAATACCTACTCGGTGTCTTATGATCAACGGATTCCCGTTGGCCGTAATGACTACTTTGGTATTGGAGGGACATTTTGGGGTGATAAAGCTGGTGAAGCCGAATTCTCCACACTAACCGGAAAGCTTTCCCTGGCGTATAGTAAACGAATGGGAGGTAGCCGTACAAGTGGTCACTATCTGGTTGTTGGAGCCGAAGGCGGTTTTGCCCAACGGAGCATCAACTTCCTGAAATTGCGCTGGCCATCTCAACACGATGGCGAAGGTGGATTCGATCCCCTGGCACCTTCTTTTGAGGATAACCTAAACCCGGACTTCCTGTTTGCCGATATGGCCGCCGGACTCCTTTGGTTCTCCGTATTTGATGAAGACAACAGTTTGTATATTGGTGGTGCATTCCATCACCTAAACCGGGCTAATCAATCTTTCCGTGAAGGCGAAGTTGAGGATCTCTATAGCAGATTGACCGTACATGCAGGTGGTGATTTCATCCTTGGCCAAAGCCGTGTTGGTTTGGTACCTGGTGTGATCGCTATGTGGCAAGGACCATCCTTCCAGGTGAATTCCGGTGCCAGCTTGAAATTCCTGCTTTCCGGCAACCGCCGTTCTTATCAGGCATTCCAGATTGGATCCTGGATTCGTATTTCCAACCGCATCGAACAAGGTGTACTCGTGGATGCTGCGATCCTGTCAACTCGTTTTGATTACAATAACTTTAGCCTCGGCTTTAGCTACGATATCAATGTATCCGATCTGGTTCCTGCCAGTAACAACAACGGTGCATTCGAATTTGCGTTAGTTTATAAAATCTGTGGTCCGGAACGCCGGGGCGTTTACTGTCCTCGTTTCTAAGATTTAGCGACTTTCGTCGAACAAAAGAGCCCTGTTGACACATGCTAGATGTCAGTAGGGCTCTTTCAGTTTTCCGGACAGTTGAATTGTCTGGATTTTGTATCTTTGACTAACACTGGGAGGTAGAGAAGAAAGATTCCCTGCCAGGGAAGCACCTGACACCCGACTGAAATAAAATTATTGGTGTAATTCCAAAATAAAAAAACATCGGAATGTTTTCGAACAACAAATCCAAAGAGACAGGAAAAGCGTCCAGCCAAACATCCATGCCTACTTCGAATGCTTTTAATAGCCTCGTACAGGGAACAATGGTAGAAGGTGATATCAAATCAAAAAATGATATTCGGGTGGACGGTAAAATAAAAGGAAGCCTGAATTGTGAATCAAAAGTTGTTATAGGGCCAACAGGTTCAGTAGAAGGAGAAGTACATTGCCAACATGCTGTGGTAGAAGGACATTTTGACGGAAAACTGAATGTCAGTCAGCTGCTTACTATTAAAGAAACGGCTAAAGTGAATGGTCAGATCAGATATGGAAAATTAGTCGTTCAACCGGGAGCAGTACTTATTGGTGATGTGCGCTTAGCCGGATCTGTTCAGGTTCAATTACCAAAGAAAGAAAATAACCACGTGGCACACAATGCCGGAAACAAACCAACAGAACCAGGGAAAGCCTCCGAAAAAGAAGCAGCCAATAGATAATGCTTTAAAGTACTCTGGTATTGCTTTTACCTTGGCGGCCACATTGATGGCAGGAGCATTCATTGGACAAAAACTGGATGCCTACTTTCAACTGGATCGGCCTTACCTGACCGCACTTATTACCTTGTTGGCCTTGTTTGCAGGATTTTATCTTTCCCTCAAGGACTTACTGTTTAAAAAGTGAGCATGTCCTTTCGTTCTTTTGTAGTTAATCTTTTTAGTTTGACGCTGCTGACCGTGCTGGTGCTATATGCTACCCAGCAGGTCTGGCCTTTGATGAAACAACACCAGTTGTTGTCCTGGTTATCGCTTGGTTTTTTCTTTTTACTGAGTGTGCTCATGTATTGGACCGGCCTGGTCACTTCCAGAAGTGAGAACAAAAACATGTTTACAGCAGCTGTGCTGGGATTTGTTTTTGGTAAGATGGCTTTATCGCTGATGATCGTGGTCATTTATACCAAGGAAGTACAACCCGAATCGAAATACTTTATCTTGCCTTTTTTCCTGGTTTATCTGGTTTACACTGTTTTTGAAACCTACTTCCTGATTCGACTGGGAAAACAAAAACTACCTGAAAATAATGGAGGATAGAAGCTTTGAAATCGAAATAGACGGACTGGAAAGTGTGCAGTTACACACGGCTGATGTAGAAGATATGGACCTGGTTCAGAATCCGGATGGCAGTTACCATCTTCTCCTGGATTCCCGGGCCTTTCAGGTAGAAATTCTGGAGATTAAAGCACAGGGAAAAGAATACCACTTGAAAGTTGATGGCCATTTGCTGGTAGCCCGTGTCAATGACCCCCTGGATCAATTGATCAATCAAATGGGATTGAGCAATATTTCACAGGCATCTGTCTCAGAAGTGTATGCCCCGATGCCCGGCCTGGTTTTGGATGTGGATATCAGTGTCGGCCAGGAGGTCGAGGAAGGACAAACGCTTCTTATCCTGGAAGCCATGAAAATGGAAAATGTGATCAAGGCACCCGTAAAGGCCACCATTGCTGAAATAGCTGTACAATCCGGATCAGCTATCGAGAAAGGCCAGTTATTGGTTCGATTTGAATAAAGATTCCACTTATCCAATTTACTTCTTCCCAATCCAAAGTACGATCCTGGCTTTCGCCGAAAGGCAGGGAAATGGAATACTAAAAATCACAGACAACTCCCTCCTTTTTTAACCAGCTTATATATTGCGGATATTCGGGCATGGCGTCTGCGACAAGTTTCCAGAAAGCAGGGGAGTGGTTCATCTCAATCAGATGGGCCAGCTCATGGATGATTACGTAATCAATCACTTCTTCCGGGGCAAATAATAAACGGGTAGAAAGGTTGATGCGGCCATTGGTGGAGCAGCTGCCCCAGTTGGAGTGGTTGTATTTTAAGCGCACATCGTGGATCGGTTTGCGAAAGAAAAGTTCGTTGAGCTGCAATACCCGTTCGCGGACACGCGGAAGCTGATCCTTTGCTACCGCCCGACTCAATAATTTGCGGATGCGATCCTGGCGACTTTCTTCCGGGAGGGATTTATTCAGCGAAAGCTGGATATAGGAACCTCTTATTTTGAATCCATCTGTTTTGCGATCTTCCAGGCCGATTTCCAATTGATATAATCGATCACCGAGCTGGAGTTGATCCGTATCCTGATAGATCTTGCGGATAAAGCGTTTCCGGATTTCCGGATGTGCTTCAAAATATCGGAGAGTCTGTTGGTGGGCAGATTCGATGACACTACCCAGTTTTGCTTTTTGCAGAAGAACAGGAACCCGAAGGACAACTGCCGAATTCGTTATCGAGTAGGAGACATTGCGCCTCCACTCCCGATACAAACGAAAAGGAACAGCCTGTCCTTCGATTTCCATCCAGGATTTGGTATATGATTTCCTGGCCATTCGGTCTTAACCGTGTTTTTGTGCAAACGAATCCATCAGGTCCGTCAAAACGCCGATGCTTTCAAGTGGCATCGCATTATATATAGATGCGCGGAATCCGCCAACAGAGCGGTGCCCTTTTAAACCGGAAATGCCGGCGGCATCACATTCTTTTAAAAAGAGGGACTCCAGAGAACCGTCTTTGAGGATAAAGGTCGCATTCATCCAGGAGCGGTCTTCCGGGCGAACTGTACCTTCAAATAGCGGATTGCTATCAATGGCCTGGTACATTTTCTCTGCTTTCAATTTATTCTGAGCCTCCATGACCGGCAGTCCGCCCATTTCCTCTATCCACTCCATAGTAAGCATAGAAACATAGATTGGATAAACAGGTGGTGTGTTATAGCAGGAGTCCTGATCAATATGAATTTGATATTGGAGCATGCTCGGAATAGTGCGATTCACCTTGCCCAGCAGATCCTTGCGGATAATAACCAGGGTCGTACCGGCAGGGCCCATGTTTTTCTGTGCGCCGGCATAGATCATACCAAACTGATTGATATCGATTTGGCGGGAGAATACATCCGAAGACATATCACAAACGATTGGCACCGTTGTTTTCGGGAATGTGCGAAACTGTGTTCCGAAAATGGTGTTGTTGCTGGTCAGGTGCAAGTAGGTCGCATCCTGCGGTACCGCATAACCTGTCGGTATATAGGTATAGTTCTTGTCTTTGGAGGAAGCGATCACCTCTACGGTGCCAAACTGCTTCGCTTCTTTGATGGCCTTGCTCGACCAGCTGCCGGTGTCAACGTAAGCGGCCTTGCCTGAATCGTCCAGCAGATTCATAGCAGACATAAAGAACTGGGTACTGGCACCGCCGCTCAGAAAGAGAACGGCATAATCGTCAGGAACCTGATAAAGTGATTTGACCAATTCAACCGAACGGTCGAGTACGGCAATAAATTCCTTGCTTCGGTGGGAGATCTCCAGGATGGAAAGTCCGATACCATTCAGGTCAATAACTGCTTCACTGGCTTTTTGCAAAACGGAGGCTGGGAGTATAGCCGGGCCTGCGCTAAAATTGTGCTTCTTCATGGAACGAAGGTTGGTAGTTTTTTGTAAGCTACAAAAGTAGGAAGCAGTCTGCTTAATACAGCATATAATGTATAGGCATTTACGCTCGATCGGCTATTAGTTGTGTTTTTTACACTAATTATGGTTTAACGGTGGTAACCGGGCTAAATCAGGCTTTTGTATTCAAACTATAGTGATAGAAGACATAGGTGAAAAAAAATCAAAATTTCTTTTTTCGAGCCAAGCCAAGTGTTTACGCGGCTTTGCGCCGAATGTGTACTTGTGGATCAAAAATAAATGAAAAAAAATGCATCCAGGTGTTGCGAGATTCAATACAAGCTTATACATTTGCAGCCGCTTTGGAAGAAAAGCGAACACCAAAGTAAATTTGGTTCGACCGGATGAAGTGCTGAAAATGAGAAACTTTCTCAAAAAAAAGCACCTGAAATTGTACTTTTTATTTGGTGAATTTCAGAAAGGTTGTATCTTTGCAATCCGCTTTTAAAGAAAGCGAAAAAAGAGAGAAACATTTCATGATATAATCATGTAGATGATAGGGTGTTTGAGAGATCTACGCAGGTAGATGAATTCAGATTACCTAAAGAAGTTCATT
>JAGQWR010000209.1 GCA_020437105.1 Saprospiraceae bacterium | reverse complement strand
TCCACACAAGGGTCATTAGCGTCGATTTGGCCGTCCATATCGAGGTCATTTCCGGCTACTGCCGAAATATAGTAAATGGTATTTTCTAACATTGGCGGCACGAGCCCAAAAGTAGGAACAGTGCTTTGTCCGTAAATTTCAGTACCCAGAGAATCAGCATTGCCGTTGTGGAGTACATAAACCAGGATGTCTTCCGGATCCAGGACTTCGCCAGATGTAAGCGCTACGGTTACTGTCTCATCCGAACAAACACTTACCAGCGTTTGACTCATGTTACCTGCATCCGTCGTACATGGACATTCAACCAATCCCTCTACCAGGAAGTCGCCACAACCATTGGCGTCTGTCACCGTAAAGCTATAAGCAGTACCCGCAGCAATCGGATCAGAATCAAAGGTATTGCCCGTAAGGGTTCCGGCTCCACCTGTTACCGTATAAGGTGCTAAGCCACCTGTAATATCGAAACTAACGGTATAGTTTAGATTGAGCACATCACAGACCTCCGCAGTAACCACTGCAGTTGGCGCATCATTGAAGGTTACCATAACTTCATCCGAGTTTTGGCAACCATTATTGTTTTCTGTCCAGACGAAAGTATAAGTTCCAAATTGGGTAACTGTTGCTACTGCATTTGGGCTGGAGTTTGGAAAGAAGGTCGCAAAGCCCGGACCGCCAGACATAAACCAATTTCCGCCTACATCAGCTGTAGCAGCAAGAACTAAATTGAGTCCGCAAACAGAAGTATCTACTCCGGCAGAAGGTTGTGGATAATCATACCAAATCACCGGCACGCCCTGTGAAACATCTGTACAATCATCGGTCATATCAATACCACCCATACCATCGTCATTTCCAACGATAAGCGAGATATAATAGGTTTCTCCGAAGTTCATATTGCCCGCTAAAAAGCTAAAATCTCCGGTCGTATTCTGATCGATAATGGTACCCAGTGAGTTTCCGTTTGTGCCAATATCTGTGTGTAAGACAAATAGGAAAACATCATTTGGATCGAGCATGATATCAAGTGGCAAATCCACCAAAACCTGCTCATCCGCACAGGCCGTCAGCGGAGTTAAATCCAGGTTGCCGGCATTGGTAAAACAATTGCAGGTTTCCTGTCCACTGATATTTATAGGACCACAACCATTGACATCCGTTATGTCAAAAGAATAGGGAGACCCACTGGCAATCAGGTCAGACACAAAGGTATCACCAGTCAAGGTACCGGTAACCGAGCCGCTAACAGAATAAGGTGCTTCCCCACCTCCAATCGTAAAGGTTACGGTATAATTTTGTTCGTCAAGCGTACAATCTTCCAGTACTGCACCTATGAGTTGCGGGTCATCGTTAAAGTCAATAATTACATCATCCGATGCAATACAGGAGCCCAAAACAGAAGATTCCGTCCAGGTGAAGGTATAGGCTCCGTAAGTATCTACTGTAACAGTTGTTGCCGCAGCATCCGGATTGCCAAATGCGGCAGTTCCCGGTCCTGAAGCAGTCCAGGATCCGGCTCCGAGGCCTGGTCCTGCGCTGAGGTCATAGCTTAATCCACAAAGTGCATCATCCAGTCCTGCATCAGGTGTTGGGTAATCCACAACAGTAACGGCGAAACAAGCCTGTAGCCCGGGTCCGCAATCATTATTCGCGGTAACGCATACCTCACAAGGGCCAGGCGTACTATTATCCCACTGGATATCAACACTTGAACCATTGGAAGAGCCCACAATGGTACCACAACTTACGGTCCAGGTAAAATCAATCACGGATGGATCAGAAGAGGTCGCATTATAGGTTTCCAAATCATTCACACAGGGCAAGTCATATCCGTCGATCAGCGGTGCATCAGGCACCTCGCCAACTTCTACATCCAGACAAACTTCCGGGCTGTCGCCGCAACCATTTGAGCCAAAGACACAGACTTGTTGCGGGCCACCTGTATTCCAAATGACATCTATACAAGCAGTACCCTGGCCGGCACTAATCGTTCCACCTGTTACCGTCCAGTTATAACTGCTGATATTAGGATCGAGGCTGGCACAATATGTTTCGGTTGACAAATTACAAGGGATATCATTTCCACTGAGGGTTGGCGCAAGCGGTGGTGTCCCTCCGGCCACGACCAAACAAGCTTCCGGACTGTCGCCACAATCATTGACGACAGTAGCACAAACGGTTCCGCCACCCGGGCAACCGCTAAAATCTATAGTGATTTGTGGTGTTCCCTGACCGGCTGTGATCACACCACAGCTCGTGGTCCAGGTATAAGAAGTTGCTGTAGGATCCGGCACAACCGAATAAGTGGTTACCGATCCATCACAAACGATATTGAGTCCGCTGATGACTGGCTGCGGCGCGACATCGCCGACTTCCACATCCAGACAAGTTTGCGGGCTATCACCACAGTTATTACCAGATACCAGGCAAACCTGACCTGTTCCGGCTACTGTCCAGTTTACATCAATGGTAGAAGTACCCTGGCCACTGGCTATCGTGCCGCCTGTTACTGTCCAATCATAGATTACGCCGGCTACGACTGTTGTCGAATAGGCGCTCGTTTCGCCTACACAGGCAATGATCTGGCCGTTGATAGCTGGTTGGGCAGGCGCAGATTCTACTAATACAGGCAGGCATACCGGACCAGAATCGCCACAATCATTTGAAGCAGTGACACATATATCTCCGCCAGCACATGGGCTTCCCCAGTCAACTGAAATGATACTGGTTCCCTGACCATTTACAATAGTGGCGCAGGCTGGTACCGTCCAGGTATAGCTATCCGCAGTTGGATCTAAAGGTGTTGAATAAGAAAGTACAGCCCCTTCACAAACAGTACCTGGTCCGCTCGGTACCGGATCGGCTGGTAGTGCATTTACCGTAACAAACAGACAGGTTTGTTGGCTGATTCCACAGCTATTTGAATTGGCCAGACAAACCTGTCCACCTGTACCGGTTGGCCAGGTAACCTGAATACTTGGTGTTCCCAGGCCGGAAACAACAATAACTCCAAAAGGAACACTCCAGTTATAGGAAGTAGCATTTGGATCGGGAGTGGTTGAATAAAAAACTGTCTCCCCTTCGCAGACCTCTATTGGGCCCATTATATCAGGCGCAGCAGGAAGAGGGTTTACCGTTACCGAAATACATGCTTCCGGGCTCATCCCACAATTATTATTTCCAAATACACAAACCGTACCTCCGGCAGATCCGGACCAATCCAGCGTAAGCGTGAGAAATCCATCCCCACCAGACAATAGGGTCGCATCAGCCGGATAGGTCCAGTCATAAAACTGGACGCTCGGATCCGGGATGAGGGTATAAACCACTACATCCCCATCACAGACCACACTTGGTCCGTTTAGAATAGGTTGTGGCGGAAACTGAATATCCTCTGTTACACATACGGTTTCTGAATCTGAACAGCTTACTCCATTTTGTGTAGCAGTTGTAGTCAGTGTATAGCAACCTGCCTGATTGACAACCACAAAGGGTGCATTTCCAATAACGACTCCGTTGGCATTTGTCCATACCCAGGAAGTGCCAATGGAGAAGGTACCATCGAGCATCACGGCAGGAGTAGTACACGTAATTTGCTGTGGCGGGATAATTAAAGCATTCACCGGTACGGCATTCACCGTAAGGAAAACAATACTATCACAGCCTGCCTGTGTGGTATAAGGTAATTGGTATTGACCCGGTGGGCAATAATCCACACCGGCGATGGTTACACATTCATCCGGACAAACCAGCTCCGTCACATTCGTTTGTACAGGCGGAATCGCTGTAATGTTAACGATAACAATTGAGTCACATCCTAAATAAGAAGTGAGTGTATATTGACAAGGACCAGGCCCACAACACATTAAACCTGTAGGCGCTGTATAACAATCTCCCAAACATATCGTCGTATCCTGTAGCGTTGGCGGAATAGGAGGGCCGATTGTTACGGCAAAACAATCATTCGAAAGGTCCCCGCAAATAGGATCATTGCTTGTAGCCAAGGTTGTTTGAAGGGTAGAAAATTGCTGCCCGATAAAAGGTGGTAAATCCGGACCATCAGTAGCCAAATAGGACAACCCACAAACATTATAGGTTCCGGGAGCCAGCCCCGACAAGTTTGGACCGGCAATGAAATTTTGAATAATGCCATTCTGGGTGATGACAAAAGTATAGGCATACCCGGCCGGAGGAGCAGGATCGCCCGCACCATAAATAGGCTGAACATTCATATTAAGTGCCGGATCGCCCTGGCACCCCATAAAGTCGGGTTGGTTTAATGCGCCGCCATTCGCATCACACATAATGGTCTGGCAGTTTATCACCCCACAGGCGAATGTCATATTCCAGGTTTGGAGAAAACCGACATCCTGGGCGCAGATATCATTAACAACAAGGGTCCAGGTACCATTAGCCGGATTGCCAGGCACATTGAAGGCATTGAGGTTACAACCGGGTGCTTGCACTGCTCCTGCGAATGGATCCGTCACACCGCCACAAGGAACCGTCCAGTTGCCGATGAGGCAGTTAGCGGGTCCGCCATTACAATTGTAATCTGTATTGTTTGTCAGGGGGTTTCCGGTACCGATATCAATACATACATCAATATTATCACTCGAATTACCGCAACCTCCGGGGCCATTGTTGGAATCGGCCATCAGGAGATAATTTAAACCGGAAGGTGAAACCAGGCTAACAGATAAATCACCAACCCAGGTGTGGGTAATAGTAAAACAAACCTGTTGCAATGGACAAAGACCAAGGTCATTGGGGCCATTCACCGTTACGTCCAGGAGGCCTTCAAATGTTCCATTATCCGTTATCGGTACAGGACAGTTGGTACATTCACAGGGCTGGGCAAAAACAGATGTTGGAATTACCCAAATTAGACAAAAAAACAAAATGAACTTTGGTAGAGATTCCTTCATACGTATGTTATTCAAAAGCGTTCACAGGTAAATCAATAAGCCTAAGGGCATTATCACTAACGAAAGGCCATTTCGGAGAAATAGCCCAGGTGATATGTTTTGATGGGATAACTTCTAACAAGAAAGCTCAGAAAGGGGATACTTATTTAGATACGGTGTTTTCTAAAAATGCTGCCCGCGTTTCATCACATTCTTCTAACAAGCCGAATTTATACAATCAAGACGGATCTACGTAATAGACCTTGATAAATTCTTTAGAGTTATAGGGGAAAAACGGGTTCAGATGGATTTTTACAAAACCTGATCCGGGGATAGACCTTCAAATATAGTGAAATGCCACAAAAAAAATCCGGGAACAGCTAATTAAAGCTATTCCCGGATCCTAATAATGATCAGATGAACTGTTTTATTGAATAATAATTTCCTTCACCAGATATTTACCTCCTGCCTGAATCCGGAAGAAGTAAACGCCTTTAGCCAAATCAGTCAATTCCAGGTTCTGCTGTAATTGACCCATACTAAAGTCAACTGCATTCTGATAGAGTTTTTGTCCGAGTACATTATAAAGTTCTAATTGAAGTTCTCCATAAATACCGGCCTGTCCCTGCAGAATAAGTTGGAAGCGCCCATCATTCGGATTTGGATAGACTTCAAACCGATCAATAAAGGCAGGTTCTTCTGTCGAGGTAACATTTACCACAATTTCCTGCTCGAAGGTGGACGTTCCACATTCGTTGGATACAGTGAGGACGACCAGATAAACACCATTTTCCTCATACACATGTGTGGGAGAAGGATTATTACTACCTGTATCATCTCCAAAATCCCAGGAGAAGGAGGTTCCTCCATTGGAGGTATTATCAAAAGTTACCGCCATCCCGTCAACTGTTGCACTAAACTCCGCATTCGGTAAACCAATCACTGTAATGTATTGGCTTTGAACGATCATGTTTTCACCAGCAAGGTTCGAGACAGTCAAACTGACATCGTATGTACCCGGATTTTCAAAAACCACTTCCGGGTTTTGTTCTGTGCTACTTGCCGGAGTGCCACTCTCAAAGGTCCATTCCCAACTTGTAGGGTTGCCAAATGATTGATCCATAAATTGAACGGTCAAAGGCGCACAACCTCCCTGAGTATTTGCTGCGAACGCTGCCTGTGGTATAACGGCCGTAATTTCAACCTCAAGGGTGATTTCATCTGTACCGCAATTGTTGGTTACAATCAGGATTACGTTGTATGTGCCAACCTGATCATAGGTATAGGTTGGATTTTCCAAATCACTAATTCCACCATCTCCAAAGAACCAGGAATAGGTAATTCCATTAGATGACAGGTTGGTGAAATCTACAGTCGAGCCAGTTACCGTCGGACTAAAATCAGCTAATGGGAGCGCAAACACACTGATATACTGGGTCACAGTATATGTGTCTGATCCATTGACATTAGTAGCGGTTAAGCTCGCATCATACTCACCCGGGTTGTTGTACAATACAATTGGATTTGGATCCGTCGAGCTGGATGGGATACCTCCCGGGAAGCTCCATTCAATAGTTTCCGAATTCGCTGAGGACTCATTAAAGAATTGTACTTCCAAAGGCGCACAACCCGACAGCACATCGGAAGAGAAGAATGCTAATGGACCGGCAGTAGCAATAACGACCGTCTGTACGGTTTGCACCGAACCACAATCATTCGTTGCGGTCAGGGTCACCACATAAACCCCATCTTCCGGATAGGTATAACTCGGGTTTACATTTCCGCTGGTCCCCAATCCATCACCAAAATCCCAGGAATAACTGGTGGCACCGGAAGAATTATTGGCAAAGTCCACGGTTGCGCCATTCACTGTATTATTAAAGCCAGCTGTTGGTACGTCATTTACTTCAATATATCCAACTTCGGTGGCCGTGCTCTCCCCTGCTGCATTAAACACGGTCAATACCACATCAAAAGTTCCGGCAGTTTCATAAACTACAACCGGATTTTGAGCTGTTGAAGTCGATGGATTGCCACCGGGGAAGCTCCATTCAAATGTTTCTGCATTCGCGGAAGCTAAACTCTGGAATTGAACCGTCATCGGCAAACAACCAGATTGAACATTGGCACCAATTCCGGCCGTCGGAGGTGTAACAACTACCACTGTTTGAGTAGTCGTCACTGTTCCGCAAGCATTCGTTGCTTCCAGAGTTACGATATAGGTACCATCCTGGCCATAGGTATAACTCGGATCCGTTTCGATACTTGTACCTATGCCATCGCCAAAGTCCCAGCTATAACTGGTCGCATTGGTAGAGCTGTTCAGGAGATCCAGCGTACTGCCATTTATGGTGCCGGAGAAGCCGGCACTTGGCACATCCGATACCACGATGATATCTGTCTGAACAAGGGCATCTGTTCCGGCAGCATTTCCAACTTCCAGCGTAACCGAATAGGTACCGGCAGTGGCATATTCTACCAGCGGATTTTGAGCCGTCGAGCTGGATGGATTCCCGCCAGGGAAAGACCAGTTCCAGGAAGTGGCATTAGCAGAAGAAGCATCCGTAAACTGCACAAACAGCGGTGCACAACCACTTGTCTGATCGGTATTGAATGCTGCTGATGGCGGTGTAACAACCGTAACCGTTTGAGTGGTCGTCACTGTTCCACAGGCATTGGTAGCCATTAAGGTTACGACATATACCCCATCAGCTGAGTAGGTATAGCTTGGATCTGTTTCGGTACTGCTACCTACCCCGTCACCAAAGTCCCAGCTATAACTGGTTGCATTAGCAGAGCTATTTTGCAGATCGATCGTACTGCCATTTACGGTGCCAGAGAAGCCGGCACTTGGAACATCCGATACTACGATGATATCCGTTTGAACAAGCACATCAGTTCCGGCAGCATTGCCAACTTCCAGCGTAACCGAATAGGTACCGGCAGTGGCATATTCCACCAGTGGATTTTGAGCCGTCGAGCTGGATGGATTTCCACCTGGGAAGGACCAGTTCCAGGACGTGGCATTGGCGGAGGAGGCATCCGAAAACTGCACAAACAGCGGTGCACAACCACTTGTCTGATCCGTATTGAATGCCGCTGATGGCGGAGTGACAACAGTGACCGTTTCGGTAGAAGTTACGGTACCACAATCATTGCTCGCCATTAAGGTAATGGTATAGATACCGTCTGTACTATAGGTATAACTCGGGTCTGTTTCAATACTTGAACCTACCCCGTCGCCAAAGTCCCAGGAATAGCTGTTTGCCCCTGTGGAGGTATTTGTGAAATCTACCGTCGCCCCGTTTTGGATTTGATTAAAGGAGGCAGTTGGTACATCCAGTACTTCAATGTAATTGGTCTGAACAGTTGAATTCGAACCAGCGGCATTACTGACTACAAGTTGTACCGAATATAACCCCGGGCTATCATAAGTTACAACCGGATTCGGCAAAGTAGAAGTGCCTGGGGTACCTCCCTGGAAGGTCCAATTCCAGCTGGTGGTATTCTCTGAAGATTCATCCTGAAACTGTACTGTAAAGGGTGCACAACCTGAAGTAACATTCGCCGAAAAGGCAGGTAATGGCAAGGTAGAAACAGTAATTGTTTCGGAAGCCGTTACCGTTCCGCAACCATTCGTAGCTGTCAGAATTACTGTATAGGTGCCATCTGCATCGTAGGTATAATCTGGATCAGAAGCAGAACTAGTGCCCATTCCATCACCAAAGTCCCAGCTATAGGAATCTGCATTAGTTGTCGAATTGGTAAAATCTACACTTAAATCCAGGATACTGCTACTAAAGGATACATCCGGCACATCATCTACGCTGATATAATTTGTCAGGGTTATGGTATTTGACCCACTACTGTTTGAAACAGTAAGAATCACATCAAACACGCCGGGGTTTTCATAGACTACTACCGGATTCTGATCAGTCGAAGTAGCCGGATTCCCACCCGGGAAAGTCCAGGACCAGCTGTCAACATTCGCAGATGACTCATCCGAAAACTGAACAGTGAGTGGTACACATCCAATATTTACGTCTGCACTAAATCCGGGAACCGGCAGGTTTGAAATTTCGACCAATAATTCATAACTATCTGTACCGCAACTGTTGGTTGCATACAAGGTAACCGTATAGCTACCGTCTGCCTGGTAGGTATAAGTCGGATTAGCGGTTGTACTATTTCCTATACCGTCGCCAAAATCCCAGCTATAAGAAGTTGCCCCGGAAGACATATTGCTAAAGTTAACCTGATACCCGGCAGTAGTAAACCCAAAATCAGCATTTGGAATATCAACCACATTGATATAAGCTGTTTCGGTTATCGTACTTGAGCCAGCAGCATTAGAAACAGTCAGAATGACATCATAAACTCCGGTGCTGTTATAGGTTACAAACGGATTTTGAGCGGTGGAAGTCGCAGGCGTTCCACCTGGAAACTGCCAACTCCAGGAGGTCGTATTTGTAGTTGATTCATCTACAAATTGCACACCCAATGGCGCACATCCACTGGTAATATTCGAAGAAAATGCCGGAACCGGAGCGGTCAGTATAGTGACCTGTTCCTGGTATGTGGCACTGCCACATGGGCCAATAACGGTTAAAGAAACCTGATAGGTGCCATCCTGATTGTATGTATGAGACGGATTTGCTAATCCGCTGGTTGCTCCATCTCCGAAACTCCAGATATAGGTGTTTACGGTACCTGTTGTGGTACTTGTATAATCTACGCTGGAACCATTGACGACATAGGTAAAGCTTGGAGTTGGTGGTCCGTTTACGACAATGTAGTTGGTTTTGGTAACAGTAGAGGAACCTGCCAGGTTAACGGTTGTCAAAGTAACATCGTAAACACCGGGCTGAGTGTAGATAACCACCGGATTTTGAGCACTGGATGCAGGCGGAATTGCCCCCGGAAAATTCCAGATCCAGGTAATTGGATTATTTTCTGATAAATCGGTAAAGTTTACGGTAAGCGGCACACAACCTGAAGTTGGTTGCGCCGAAAAGTCGGAAATCGGTGGTAAGAGGACCTCACAACTGCTAAATATCCGAACATTGTCAATGAACATATTATTTCCAAAGCCATTGACATTTTCGATCTTTATTTTAAGCGTTGGTTCATCTTCAAAAGCAGATAAATCCAGCAACAGGCAACCACTTCCGAATGTTCCTCCGTAGCACCAGTCGTCAACTTCATCGGGTGTAAAATCGGTTGTACTTTGACCAGCGGTAGCAAAGTTTCCACTTCCATTTTCGGTAGCTGCAAAAATGCGCGTCGGGAAAGAAGCCCCATTATTGGTAGAGACATACACCACCATCGAATCGCGGAAAGTTGCATTATATCGACGGTATGCGTAGTCAATTTCCAATTGGGCATTCGCCCTGCCGCTCAGGTCAATAGTTGGCGAAATGAGTCCGTCGCGCTGGCCAACAGCATCGTAATTAAAATTATCCATTTTCATGGCACGGTTTCCTTCCCGGGATCCTCCGACCATGACATTGGTCCAGGTTTCGTCATTATCCGGATTGCTGGTTGTCCAGCCGCCAGGGCCATTTTCAAAATCAGATCGGAAGAAGAAATCCGTACCGTTGTTTCCAACAACAATGAAGCCACCCTGTGTATTGGTCGCAGAACCATTCGCATTAGTTACCGTGAGGCTTACAGAATACACCCCCGGGTTTGCGTAGGTAACTGTTGGATTTTGAGCAGTGGAGCTTGACGGAGTGCCGCCTGTAAAGGTCCAGGACCAACTCGTCGGATTAAACAGCGACTCGTCATAAAAAGTTACCATACTGCCAATACAAAGGTTATTCAGGTTTGAGCTAAAGAGCGGCACCGGAGGAACCGGAGGTGCGCAAAAGGACAAACAGGGCCTGTTTGGATAATAGGAGTTGATCGAGTTTTGAGATGCGGTTGACCATTGGGTTGCACTATTTACTGTTGGCGACATGATCCAGGTACCGCTGGGGTCATGACCTGCACTAAAGTTGTGGCCAATCTCATGGGAGGTTAATACCCGCAGAAAATTGGCATTGGTACTGAAATCCTGAAGGCAGTGGTAGCGGAGACCGGTACATACTGCATTCAGCCAGGCAATACCAATGGTACCACCCTGAAAATCCCGGTCAGTCCAGAGAGAACCTAAATCGTGGGTCACGGAAAATCCGGTAGGACCCCAATCCGTAAAATCATCCAGCAGGGTACCGGCTGCAGTACTCGCTGTCCAGGGATCATTGGCCGGACTGGTAGAAATAAATTGCTCTACAATCAAAAATTGGATCTCGTCATTAAACTCATTGTCATAATTACCGGCAACATTATTCATGACCCCGATATTGTGATTCTCTACGCCTACGGCAGATCCATAAGACTGAAACATCAAACCATCAGAAGCTATCGCCAGCTCGGTTTCATAACACAAACCGGTTTTTTCAGCATCTATCTGTGGTTGGTGGTTTTCATGTTGTTCCTGCATTTCAGTAACCCCACAGGCTACGCCCGCATAAGGTTTAACATCTGATGCCCGGTAGAATACAAATTGATCCTTTGGTGCATTCGGATTAAAGTAGCTATATGGCTCGATGAGGTATAAGACCCCATCCTGATTAATGGTACCATATAAAAAATGATCATCAATCGTTAATCGAACGTAACCACCGGCACCGTCCTGGATCTCTCCACGGTATGCTTTAATTTCCGGATTTGATTCAGCGGTCACTATACCTGCATCGGTTGCAAGGCGAACCACATAATCTTCATTCCGGAGATAGGAAGGATAAAGGTAAATGGTCCAGTCAAACGCAGATCCCAATTGGAGTTGAAACTCCAGGTCGTTTCCATCCGTTTTTAAGGCATCATGCAATGCATTGGCATTAAACGTGAATATTTCATACTCAAAAAACTGAGCCGACAGGGCCGGATCGATCGTTTTATTTGGAAGAAATTGCCCTTGAAAAAGAGGCGTTTGGGCTGAAAGCCACAGGCTGAAAAACAAAAAACAGAATGTCAACGATCTTTTCATGAGATCTAGAAATTTTAGGCTTAGTAAGTAGTTTTGAGTTTTGGGGTAGAAAAATATCCAGGTAAATTATCGCTCTTCAAATCAAATCAGGCAAATACATCATAACAGGATTTCCTGATTTCTGGATAAGGAAAGAATCCTCAATCGTTATGTTTTGGTGAAACTTGGCAAAACCCAATCGGAATTCGGGTTACTGGATATTGTGCAAAAATAATTTCCTAATTCGATTCTCTAAAGAAATAACATAGATTATTGTATGCTATTAGCCAACATCTACTCGTTTAGTAGCAGATAGCGCCTGATTAGTCGGCTTTATTACAAAGCTCCATTAAAATCTTTATGTTTCCTTTAACCAACCTTTAAAAGTTCAGTCACTGTCTTTACAGTATATTTGTACCAGCTCAAAACAAAATACTTTCAGTAATGAAAAAAAATAGCCTGCAAATCCCCTTGCTGATTCTTGCCTTACTGGTCACCTTCAGCATAAGCATGGAAGCTCAGGGAAATAAAAAATCAAAGAAAAAACCCGATCCAACAGAAGATTACTTCAACGAAAGTGGATTCAAACATAAACTTTGGTATGGCGGTGGATTCAATCTCGGTTTTTCCGGTTCCAGCCAGCTGAGTTTATTTAGCATCGGCGTATCCCCTATGGTTGGTTATAAAATCATCGATAAAGTATCTGTTGGTCCACGGCTTTCTGTTCAGTACAATCAAATCAAAGGCATTGCCACTGACGGCGTTATCCGCAAAGCACAACCAGTATCTTATTCGGTCGGCGTTTTCTCGCGTTGGAAATTCCTTCCCTTTCTTTTTGCCCATGCTGAATACGAACGGGAAAATAGCGCAGGCGTATTCCTCGATGGCAACGGTTACCTCGTCTATGACATTAGCGACGGTAAGGTACAAACCTATCGGGAAGCCCGGGATAATGTCTATTTAGGCCTTGGTTATACCAGTAATGCCGGCGCGCTTGGCTATGAAATTTTACTGCTTTATAATGCCAATACCCCGGAAAACAGCCTCGAATTGCCATTTTCAGTTCGCTTCGGGTTGAGCTATAATTTTTAGTGAGTGGCCCGATTGGTATAGGGGGGTGGGTTAGTGAGTTAGTTTTTCAGTGAGTTAGTGGACTTTATTCCAAATTATGGTCTAGTGCCTTTGGCACGGTCTAGCTCGCCTTCGGCATTGCAGTCTAGGGGCTGCGCCCGGTCTAGGGTCAATTCGTCTATGACGATTGAAGGGCAATACCGATTCAAACGCGTTAAACCTTCACGAAGCGAACTAAATAGACCTTTTAATTCTGAATGAGATCACTAACCCACCAGCTCACTAACGTTCGAATTCTTAAGTACTAATTTTGAATTTTGAATTAGGTACCAACCAACCAGCTCACTAACGTTCGAATTCTTAAGTCTTAATTTTGAATTAGGTACCAACCAACTGAAAAACTAACCAACTAACCAACTAACTCACAGGACAACAGAACCACTAGCGAATTCATAAGTCTTAATTTTGAATTTTGAATGAGGCACTAACCCACCAGCTCACTAACGTTCGAATTCTTAAGTCTTAATTTTTAATGAGAACCCACAGGATCACAGGACAACAGGATCACAGGACCACTAGCGAATTCTTAAGTCTTAATTTTGAATTTTGAATGAGGTACTAACCCACCAGCTCACTAACGTTCGAATTCATAAGTCTTAATTTTGAATTAGGTACCAACCAACTGAAAAACTAACCAACTAACCAACTAACTCACAGGATAACAGGACAACAGGATAACAGGACAACAGAACCACTAGCGAATTCTTAAGTCTTAATTTTGAATTTTGAATGAGAACCCACAGGATAACAGGA
>JAGQWR010000208.1 GCA_020437105.1 Saprospiraceae bacterium | reverse complement strand
CCGTATTTACGCATGGTCGGGGCATCTTTACTACCGACGTCTGGACTGATCCGGTTGCCCGAATGGATGCAGACGGAGCAGGTTACGTTAATTGGGAATCCTTGTTTAGTGCCGAAAAATCCTATAACCCATCCTATTTTGATTGGCAATTCAGTGATGGCGGCACAGGAGATCAGGAAGAAGAAATTCATTTGTTTGAAACGCTGGGTACCTATGATGTGACCCTCAGTATTGATGACGATGCAGATCCGGTTACCAAAACCATTCGCATTTTACCGGAAGCCCCACTTCCTTATCAACCGGGCGATGCCGGTTATGCGGGTGATTTTGATGGATCGATGGATCAGTTTGCTGTACAGACTGTGGCAGGTAGCGGCTGGGAGTTAGGCAGTTCTGTTTTCTCCGGCAAAAATGGCACACACAGCGGAGCTAATGCCTTTGTTGTCGATCCCAACCAGGATGGGTATGATTTAAATTCGGAATCGATTTTGTACTTACCAAAGTATGATTTTAGCGAACCGGGTATTTATGAGTTCAGTTTTTGGGCGATTTTTGATTTGCAGTTAGCTCGTGATGGTTTCCGTGTGGAGTACCGCACAGAAGATGATCCGGTTTGGAAAGTATTGGGTGATGAAGTAGCAGACGACTGGTATAATGTGCGCAACACAGAATACTCAGATGCCGGCTTCCCGCTGAATAGTGTCATGTTCTCGCGCTTCTACATTGAGTGGACGCAATTTAAGCGCAATATCAGCAACTTATCTGGCCTGGGTGAAGTGGCTTTCCGCTTTGTATTTAAATCAGACGGGAATCAAAATGGCAGCTCCGGTGTAGCAATTGATGATATTGTGATCACCCGATATGAAGGGGCCGCACAGACCGAATTGACGCAGTTTATCGGCGAATTTTCCAGCAGCACCGAAACAACAGTGACCTGGACCACACTTCCTGAATTTAATTGCAGCTATTTTGAACTCGAGCGCTCGGAAGACGGAATCAACTGGGAGTTGATGACGACCGTTGATGCAGAAGGGGTAAACTCAGCGGTAGCAAATACCTATTCTTATTCATCCATCGGACAGAAAGACCTTTATTTCTTCCGCCTGAAAGTGGTCAATGAAAATACCTTGCAGGATTACTATTACGAATTCGACTCGGAGGTACTGGTAGTACGTCGGAATTTTGAAGGGGTAGGCGTGTATCTCTTGTTCCCGAATCCGTTTAGTACGCAAATTCAGATGAGCTTTAATGATGTATTTAATGGAGAGATTGTCTATGACCTGTTTGATGCAGCGGGCCGATTGATTACAAGTGGTAGGGAAACCGCAGAAGGGATTACGTATTACTCCATTGAAACGCCTCAGGTAGCAGCCGGCGTTTACTTCCTCCGACTGAAATTGGGCGATGCGGAGTTTGAGACGTATCGATTGTTAGGAGGAATTAGATAGATGTTAGTTGAGAGTTGAGAGTTTAGAGGCTGGGCCTAGTTTAGATTTTTGGGTTTAGGGCTTTGCCCTGTCTTGGGTCTAAGGTCGAAAGGCTATTGCTCAATCCAGGATCGAGCGTCACGTTTTAAACGTTTCAAACGCGTTAAACCTCCGCTTTGCGAACACAAGCTTCGCAAAGCGAACATTTACTACTTTTATGCGGTAATTAAAATCCGTAAACTTGAAGGACTATGATTCACAAGAAATATACCTTAGGCATATTCACTGCTGCCCTGGCGGTTTTGGCGGTTTGGATGTTCCTTTTCGACTCCCCGGAAGCTTATGAAATAGAGCCGGAAGGTGAATCAAATAAAGAAACCAGTATCAGAGATGCATTCGAATACAATTTCGAAATGATCAAAAATCTGGAAACGGGGGAAGTCCCGCCCAATGGGCTGATGGATGCGCTGAAATTTACACGTCAGCGACAAGCTGAATTAGCGCATGTGAAATTGGGAGATGCGACAAATCCACGGTTCCGGGAACGGGGTCCGAATAATATTGGCGGTCGTACCCGTGTCATACATATTGATCTGAGAGATAGTACCCGTAACACTATTTTTGCGGGCAGTGTAGGTGGCGGACTCTGGAAGTGCAATGACATCACTCAAAACCCGCCAATTTGGAATACAGTAAATGACTATCTCGATAATTTATCTATTGGCGGTTTAGCGCAAGATCCCAATAATCCGGAAATTATGTATTTGGGTACCGGAGAAGGCTATCCAAATATTGATGCCATTCAGGGTATTGGAATTTTCAAGTCTGTTGACGGTGGCGTTAACTGGGATTTACTGCCTGGCTCTGTGGATGCATTTGTTACGACCATCCAGGATATCATGGTACACCCGGTAACGAGCGATGTATATGCAGGCTCCACTTTTGGCTTGTTTCGCAGCCAGGATGGCGGTGCCACCTGGGAAAAGGTGCACGGCCAGGGGTTTGGTGCCAACAACTTTTTCTATGATATCGATTATGTGGAAGCAGGCGGATTCATGATCTGCTCCAATTCCAATAATGTTTATAAATCGGAAACTGGTGACCCGAATAGCTGGCAAAACCTGACTTCCGGTCAGATTGAAGCGGGTATGTCCCGGGTGGAAGTGACTGTTTGTGCTTCCGATCCGGATGTGATGTATTTGATTGGTTCAAAAGGGGGAGGAGCTACCAAGGTTTATCGGACCGGTAACGGCGGGGAGACCTGGCAGGCACGTATCGAACCCGGTAATGGATCTGATTTTACCAATGGTCAGGCCTGGTATGATCTGGATATTGCTGTTGATCCGTTCAATTGTGACCATACTATTGCCGGCGGTGTTCCTTCACTTCGCTCGCTGACTGGTGCTTTTACATATGATCAATGGATGGGCGGGATGCACGTAGATCAGCATACGATTGTATTTGATCCGGAACGCGAAGGCGTGGTTTATCTGGGTAATGATGGTGGTATCTATCGCGCATCTTCCGGAACAGACATTCCACCTGTGAATAAGAACTTTGGCTATAATGTTACGCAGTTTTATGCCGGTGCGATGC
>JAGQWR010000207.1 GCA_020437105.1 Saprospiraceae bacterium | reverse complement strand
CTTCGCCGGTTGGGTCTATTGCCTTCGGCTTTGGTCTATTGGCGTTTCTATCGTTTGAAAGAACTTCACTAAAAATTAAAAATTATGCTGGCTTGGTCTGGCTTGCCTTTCGGCTTTGCGGTCTAGGCTATATGGTCTAATTAAAATAGACCGTATTTCCGGCAAGGTAATACCTAGACCAGCAGGTCTGCAAGACCGCCTAGACTAAGCCGTAGGCGTAGACTTGTAGTAGTTTGATTCCCCAATAACGCACCGACCAAATAAGATTTTATCTTTGCACGATCATGATAGATATTTCAATAGTCATACCGATATACAACGAAGAAGCAAATATCCAGCTTTTATATGATCGCTTGTCGGGTGTACTGGGGGAGATGGGTAAAAGCTACGAGTTGATGTTTGTCAATGACGGCAGCAAAGATCGATCGTTAGCTTTGATTAAGGATTTGGCCAGTAAATACCCGGAGGTAAGGTACCTCGATTTTAGTCGAAATTTTGGGCACCAGATTGCTGTTACTGCCGGATTGGATCGAGTAGAGGGCGAAGCGGTAGTGATTATTGATGCCGACCTACAAGACCCGCCAGAGTTGATTCCGGATATGTATGCCCGCATGAAGGACGGGTTTGAAGTCGTTTACGCCCGCCGAAAGTCCAGAAAAGGAGAGAGTTGGTTTAAACGCGCTACGGCCAAATGGTTTTATCGGGTGCTAGCCCGGATTACCAGTGTAGAAATCCCGGTTGATACAGGTGATTTTCGGATTATGGATCGTAAGATTCTGGATGTGTTGAAGCAAATGCCGGAAAAAAATAAATACCTCCGCGGCCAGATTGCCTGGATTGGTTTTCGGCAGACCTATATTGAATATGAACGCCAGGAGCGACACGCCGGAGAAACAGGTTATACCTTTCGCAAGATGCTGCGTTTTGCGCTGGATGGCATTACCGGCTTTTCCGATTTCCCGCTAAAGATTGTTACCTACTTTGGTTTTCTGGTTACTGCCTTTGCGTTCTTCGTCGCTATTTATGTACTCTATTCCCGTTTTGTGAGCGGAAATTATGTACAAGGCTGGTCTTCGCTTATGATCAGTTTGCTTTTTATCGGAGGTGTCCAGATGATCGCTATTGGCATCATCGGAGAGTACCTGAGTCGGATGAATACAAATGTGCGCAACCGTCCCTTGTATATTATTCGGGAGACGAATGTTGATAGGGAGTGATTCTGTTGTCCGGTTGTCCTGTGATTCAGTGATTCTGTTGTTTAGTATATATTTGTTCAAATTCAGTCTCCTAGTCCATGCAGGCCAATATTTTATTTATATTCCTTACCATTTTTGCCGGGCAACTTCAGGCACAATCTGATCGGATATTCACGGCTTCTGAAATTGAGTCGGATCTTAAATACCTGCAAGCAAAGCTTGTTGAAATGCATCCGAACCTATATACACATAGTAAACCGGAAGCGATTCAACATTATTTTGATGAAACTATAAATGACCTGCCCCCAAGTTTAACCTCTACAGAAGCATACCGGGCAATAGCCGGCATTTCTTCGGTTTTAAAAGACGGGCATACGCTTATTAATCCGCCTGCAGATTTTTGGGAGCAAACAGACGGTTTTTTCCCATTTAAAGTGTTTTGGGATGGAAAGGCCTTATTTATAGAACGAAATTTTAGTGGAAATCCGGAAATTGAAAATGGCTCTCAGATCGTTTCCATCAATGGAATTACCGGGACGGAGGTGATTGATATAATGCTTTCAGGCATGATGCGGGATGGGGATAATCTGAACTATCCGATCTGGGTGATCAATACATTTTTTACGACATATTACGGTTATTTTTTTGGCCATTCCACCCAGTTTAAGTTGGAATTAATAAAGCCTTTCGGCGAAAGCCAAAAAGTACAGGTAGCTGGATCGAGCTTTGCTGAAATTCGAGAAAGGCGCAAGGATCTATATCCCGGCCAGGATGTTTTTTCCAGACCAATTGGTCGGGGTATTTACTTAGAATTTAAGGAAGATACCCGTACTGCAATTTTGACGATTCCGGATTTTCATGTTTCTATATTGAAAAAAGAATACGGACAGCGATTCTCCAAAGTCATCCGATCGATATTTAATGAAATCGAGGTATTAAACCCGGATAAATTAATTCTGGACCTTCGCCATAATCAGGGTGGGTCTATCAGAAACGGCCGGTTGTTATTGTCCTATTTAATGGATAAGCCATTTCAGTTGGTCGAAGGGTATAACAAAGTTGCTCAAAAGGAGGGTACGGAAACAGGCCGATTAAAATCAGTTCGAGGATCGCAAATGGGGGTATTTAAACCCAAACCAAATGCCTTTCCAGGCGAATTGATTGTATTAATAAACGGAGGCAGTTTTTCTAATTCGGGCATTGTTTGCAATGCTCTCGAAACACAACATCGGGCTTTTTTTATCGGCGAAGAAACAGGTGGCAACCGCAGCATTTTGAGCAGCGACACCAAGACAGTAAAATTACCAGAAACCGAAATTCAGGTGGAAATTCCTACCCTGCAATATGTACTAAATAGGGACTTTGGTTCTGGAGGTGTTGTACCAGACATATTAATGCAAGCTTCCATCAGGCAGCTAGTGGAAGAAAGAGACATTGTGCTGGAAGCAGCGATGAATAAAAAATAGTCCTACAACCACCCCGGCAGAGACAAACTAAACCAAACCATAAATCCGAAAAAAGCGAGCAGGATATAGTTTTCCAGTCGGGCAAATTTGAGTTGGGGTGTTTCCAGTAATGCTTTGATTTCGCCTTTCGGCGGAATGATTAAACTCAATCCGTACCCAACAAAAAGGGTGACAGCGGTGCCAATGAAATTCCACCATATCCAGAAGATCGGAATGCCGGCCAGCCAAATGTACATGTTGAGGCCAACCCCTGCCAGGAGTCCGATGTTGACGGCACGGGCATGAGCCTTTTTACTCAAAATAGCCAGAAGGAAGGTCGCCAGAATCGGACCATAAAACGCTGAACCTACTTTGTTGATCGCTTCAATAACGGTGTCGGCAATTTGTCCGGCAGAAAAGGCCAGAATGATGCAAACAGCGCCCCATAAAAGCGTGAGCCATTTGGAGTAGGATAATTGTTGGTCATCACTCAAGGGTTCCTTCCGAAAACGGCCAATCAGGTCTTCCAGTGTAGCTGCACTCAGGGAGTTAATGGCTGAACTTAGCGAAGACATCGCTGCCGCCAGAATAGCCACCAACAATAAACCGATGATGCCATTTGGCAGGTAATTGAGAATAAAAATCGGAACCATTTGATCCGGTTTGTCGGTGGGAATCATTCCCATAAACTCCGGATTTGTCATGGCAAAGGTGCCCAGAATAAGTCCCATCAGACAGTAGCACAGCGTGACCGGAAACCGAAACAGACCATTAAATAAAAGTGCTCGTTGTGTTTCTTTCAGGCTTTTCCCCGAAAGGGATCTTTGTGCCTGAGACTGATCACAGCCATAATATGAGGCATACAGAAAAAAACCGCCAATGATCATCGGCCAAAAACCAAAGTCTGCTCCTTCTCCAATACCCCAATTAAAGTCAATGACTCTGGTGCGGGAGGTATCTGCAGCAGCCAGGAATGCATCCCAACCGCCTAATAATTTCAAACCATAAAGGGTACAGATCACAATACCAATAACCAGAATACTCATCTGGATCACATCTCCCCAGACCACTGCTTTCATGCCGCCCTGGAAAGAATAGATAATGGTTATCAAACCAGAAACCAGAATTGTTTGCCATTCGGGAATGCCCATTACAGCAGACAATACCAGCGCAACGGTGTAAATCATAATACCGGTAGCAAAGGCCCGGCTAAACTGAAAAACAGAACTAATCAAGGTCCGGGTAGATGCATCAAAACGTTTTTCGAGGTAGGCATAAATGCTCACAATGCCGGCTTTATAAAGGGGCGGTATCAATACCACGATCAGAAAGATCATCGCCAGCGGAACGGCCAATTCGAAGGTGAGCCATTGCATACTACCATTGGTTTTCATTCCGACAAAAGCAGCAGCTGAAATAAAACTGATGGCCGAAAGCTGAGAGGCCATAGTTGACATCCCCATCGCAAACCAGCCGAAACTGCGTCCACCCAGAAAAAAATCTGTTTTGTCTTTTTGATTCTTGAAGAAGAAACCGAGGCTCAGCAAGCCGGCAGAATAAATGACAATGATGAGGTAGTCTAACCAATTCATGGTTCAGTGGGTTAGTGAGTTAGTGATTCAGTTTTCCTGTGGTCCTGTTTTCCTGTGGTCCTGTTTTTCTGTGGTCCTGTTTTTCTGTTTTCCTGTGGTTCAGTGGTTCAGTATCGAATTCAAAATTCAAAATTCAGCATTCAAAATTATAATTCCGTTTTTTTTTAAGAAATCGAGGCAAAGTGCGGCTGTCCAGGAAAAGTTGTTTGTGCCATAACCCGCGTTATTTTCCTTACTTTTTCGGGGGTCAAAATATTCGTAGAAACCGTTTTTTGCGATTAGTTGAAGGCTGTCATTTCGGAGGCGTTCGGCTGCGTCTTTCATGTCGTAGCGGAGCAATCCCCGGTAAAGCAACCAGTTCATATTGATCCAGACCGGGCCGCGCCAATATTTTTCATAATTTAGGTCTTTTTGATCTAATTGATAAGTGGGGCACCAAAAGACAGGTTCGTCGGGACTGCCGCTATATAGGTTGCTCTCCAATTTTAATAACATTTCTTCGGCTTGCTCTTGGGTGGGAACGAGTCCGATGAGGGGCATGAGCCCGGAGGAAGTGTGGCACTCCAGGCGTTGGTCATTGGCCAAATCCCAGGCATCATAGGTGCCGCGATCTTCATTCCAGAGTTTTTCGTTTAGGGAGTAAATTGTCAGTTCATTCCACTGAACCAATTCGCTTACATCTTCTCCCAGTATGCCTCCGATCTCGATCAGACTTTCATTCGACCAGGCCAAAATGCCATTAAACAACGGGTCTTGTATGAGGAAAGGACATTCCTTGAAAATGGCCTCGTCATTATACTTGTGCCGCCGAAACAAATCTACCAAATACACATATCGATCATAATCCGTTTGTGTTGGTCGGTGTGCTGCGGCAGAGTCATGGCTAAGATCCTGTCGCTGGTAGGGCGGGATATTCAATTTTGTGGTATCCAGACTTTCCAACACGCGATCCCAGGTTGGGGAGTTGTCGGTACCCGGTTCCCAGGGGTGGCGCACATAGACCAGTCCTTCCTCATTTGGATCTCTGTTTTCGTATAGATAGCGGTGACTGGCCAGCACCTTTGGGTACATTTCTTTCAAGAAAGCCTTGGCGCTTTCAGTGTCAGTAGCATGTTTATACAATTCCAGAAGTACAAATCCGTGTACAGGTGGCATGGTGATTCCGGAAGTGGAGGCGCCTTTCGGCGAATTCGGAACGCCTTTGGTTTGCCAGAAATCGGGTCCGGGGAAGTAGCGTGCTCCGGCTTCTTCGCCAAAAACGATCTGCGGTAACATGCCATTTTCCCATTGTCCGGAGAAGAGATGCCGAAGTTCTGCTTCGGCTTTGGGCATATCAAAGTGCATAAAACCCAGTGCGATGAATCCGGCATCCCAGTTCCATTGATGCGGATACAAATTGGGTGCGGGTTTGGTAAACTGGCTGGTCCAGTTGCCCAGTAGTACTTCTTTGGCTTTTGCCGAAAGTTGTTGGAGGGTTTCCGTGTTGAGTGGAGCGTTCATGGAGGATAGGTGTTCTGTTCTGTTTTGTAAAAGTAGGAATCTTTTTTTACCTGGTCTGGCTCGCCTGTTGGCTTCGCGGTCTAGGGCCTTTGGCCTGGTCT
>JAGQWR010000206.1 GCA_020437105.1 Saprospiraceae bacterium | reverse complement strand
GTTTACGCCCTTCGGTTGTGAGTTCGCTTCGCTCGGTTGGGAAATTTTAGCAACTTTATTTTTTGGCCTACAAGGCAAAAAACCTGCCTTGCTTGCGCAAGCCGAGCAGGCAGGCACAGCCAATCCCCGATAGTTATCGGGGTTTTAACGCAGTAGGACGTAAAAAGAAAAAGATAAAAAAGCTCAAACTACTTTCGTTTGGGTACAAGTAAAACCATCCATGCATATTCGACCATTTCAGGCTGTATATCCAAATATGGATTACATTACTTCCGCAGATTCCTTTTTCCGAACAGTCAAAGAGGATTATCCGGAATTCAGAAAGAGCGGTTTCTTTAACAAATCTTCGCAGGAGGGATTTTATCTCTACCAAATACGAAAACCATTCCGAACCTATAATGGCCTGATCGCCTGTTCCGAAGTTGGTGATTTCCTGAGTGGCCATATTAAAGAGCATGAACATACTATGCCGGATAAGGAGCAGCGGCAGATGCATTTGTTGTTGCACCGGAATGCGATGGTCAAACCAATCCTGCTAACCTATCCCAGGGTAGCGTCTATTGAAACCTTCATGGAAAACTACACCAAAAACGAAACTCCGTTTTTGGAGGTGAATTTTGAAGCAGAACAAGAGCACCACTTTTTGTGGGAAGTAACCGAAGGAAAGGAAATCCAACAGTTAAAAGAGCTATTCGACAAACATGTAAAAAATGCTTACATCGCAGATGGACACCACCGTTCATCGACTATGGCTCATATGCACCAACGCACTAAAAACCCCGGAAAAGCACGCTCTTACGATCAAATGCTTACAGCTTTTTTCTCTACTGCCGAACTCGAAATACTGGAATACAATCGAATTGTTGAAGGACTAAGTGACACCAGCCTGACCAACTTCATGGCCCGATTATCACAGGTAGCTGATATCGAAGTATTAGAAGGACCGGCAAAACCATCGGCGGCAAGAGAAATTGTGATGTACATAAACAAGGAATGGTTTTTATTAAAATGGAAACCCTCTATTATTGAAAAATACCTCGAAGAACCAATTCTACTCGACGTGAGCATTCTAAATCACGAAATACTGGAGGATATCATTGGTATTCGGGATATCCGTACTGATGAAAGACTTCGCTATGTGGAGGGACCTAAAAAACTGGAAGATCTCAAAGACCGGGTGTTGAAAAATGAATATCGGATCGGATTCATTCTCTTTCCTATTCAGATGGAAGACTTTTTAAACATCGCCGATACCGGAAATGTATTACCACCAAAATCAACCTGGTTTGAACCCCGAATGCGGAATGGCCTGATCGCCCAGGAATTCTAAAATTTATACTATGCGAAAAATATCTGCCGATTATGTTTGTCCGATAAGTCAGGCTCCCCTGAAGCAAGGTGTGGTTATTCTGGACGAAAACAACCGAATTCTGGCTGTTGAATCCCGAGCGCAACACGACCCGTCCAGTCTGGAAATTTTCCACGGAACCCTGATCCCGGGATTCATCAATACGCATTGTCACCTGGAGCTTTCACATATGAAAGGCAAGGTGCCAACAGGCACCGGTTTGCTCCCCTTTATTCAGGCAGTTGTACAGTTTCGGGATTTTCCCATGGAAGAAATTTTGGATGCCATCAATCGGGCCGATCAGGAGATGTACCAAAATGGGATTGTTGCTGTAGGTGACATCTCCAACAAAGCAGATACCGCTACCTGCAAGAATCAAAGTGCCATTCGATATTACACTTTCGTGGAAATGTTTGACTTCCTACAAGACCACCTGGCAGATAGTATTTACCAACAATACGCTCCGGTTTTTGAGGCCCAAAGTGCACAAAATTCCAATAAAAAAGTATTTGTGCCGCATGCGCCTTATTCGGTTAGTCCTGCTTTATTTGCTCGTATTCGGGAATTAAACCCCAAGGATGTAACCGTAAGTATTCACAATCAGGAAACTCCGGATGAAGAGGCTTTATTTAAAAGTAAGGAAGGCGGTTTCCCGAATTTGTTTGGCGGATTTGGAATGAGTCTGGACGACTTTAAAGCCAGCGGGAAGTCATCAATTTATTACGCCATGCAGGAGATGGATCCGGAAAACAGAATCCTCTTTGTGCATAATACACTGACAGGCAAAGCAGATATAGAGGCAGCACATGCCTGGGGCGACCGTGTTTTCTGGGCAAGTTGTCCGAATGCCAATTTGTATATTGAAAACCGACTACCAAATTACCAGGATTTTTTGGATACGAATGCAGCGCTCACAATTGGTACAGACAGCCTGACCTCCAATTGGCAATTATCAGTATTGGAAGAGTTGAAAACCATTGCCAGATATCAATCCTATGTGCCAACACATAAATTACTCGAATGGTCAACCTTAAATGGTGCCCGGGCCCTGGGTTTTGAAGACGACCTGGGTAGTCTGGAAGTTGGAAAAAAACCCGGCTTAAATCTATTGGATATGGATTTGGATACCGGAATCCAGAGCCATACGACAGTGAGGCGTTTGGTCTAATCAACAAGTGCCTGTCTCAAAATACCGCGTTCTTTTTCCAGGCTAATCTTAGGGTGATCAGTTTCCAGCCTGTTGATCTTTTCCAGTGTGGTATGAATAAATGCCTGGTGCTCCGGGCTTTCAGGCCTTAAGGGGCGGTGATGTACAGCAGCCAAAATCTGCCGGAGCTGTTTATTCAGCGCTTGGGTTTCATTCGCGAAAAGCGCCTGCTCTACATGATTCCAGATATAATTAATGGCTGTTTCATTTGGATGCAACATATCGGAGTTGTAAAAACGATAATCCCGCAGGTCGTCTAATTGGATCTCATAAGCCGGAAAATAATGGACATAAGGCAGTAGTTTGGATAAGGCCTCAATAGCCAGCAGCAAAACGGCTTTTGATTTCTGGTTTACATGCATCCCATCTCGAATATGCCGAACTGGAGAAACTGTCAAAACGATTTCAAGATCCGGGTTTTGGGCTTTGATTCGTTGGAATGGGTTGCGCAAACTTTCTACCACTTCTTCAATTGATAATCTATACCGACTGAACCGATCGGCAGGCAATTTATGGCAATTGGCGACCACTTCTCCAAATTCTTCATTTACATAAACCATAGACGATCCAAGCGTACAAAGGATTCGGTTGGTGCCATCCAAATATTGATTTACAGCTTCTGAGGTAGTCTGAAGCCCCTTCAATAAATCTGCCTGGTTCGGTCTGGAGAATCGGCCAGGGTGGTTATAACTGTGCCAATGGTCTTCGTATCTAAAAACGTCTTGTTCACTAAACTGGTACCCATCCAGGGCCATTGTCAGGTTCTTACCAATTGATATCGGGTTATATAAAATCCCAAAAGGATTGAGGAGACATTCAAACTTATAATTGATCAGTCGGCTCCCGATATGATCAGAGAAACAAGAGCCAATTGATAATACCCGATTTTCGTGGTTTAAATGAAAAGGAAATTTGATATTTGGGGTAGTGGTTCTAAAAAGGTCCAAGAGTTATGCCGCTTGTGGTTGTTAATGAGATCCATTTACTAAAGTCGGAAAATGGGCTCCTTTTCCAGGAATGCCCCATGCCGATTATAAAATTACTATTTTTCGGGCCTCTACCCGTATTCTGTAAAAATTATGAGTTTTTTTGATCGCATCTTTAAACCATCCGAACCGGAAATCCTTGGTCCGGACATTACCTTTGGAAGGTACACAGATTCCTACAAGAGCAAAGAGCAATTTGCTGCCTGGGACAAATGTTTGGAGGAATTTGAAAATGGTAATTACCTCGATTCCTATCGGGCATTTTTCCAATATTTATCAGATTCAGAAGAGCGGAATATTCAATTGGAGGAGGAAAAAGGGCTGATTCATTTCACCCTGTATCAAGGCTCAAAAAAAGTAATTGGTGAGGCAAGCAGGCTTGGAGTTAAAGCCGAAGCAAAAGTTGCGCAGGCCAGTGAATTAAAATCGAGTTTCACCCGGAGAATGCTCGAGCTGAATTTTGATCTTAAGTATAGTCGATATGCCTTAAACCCTAACAACGACATAACGATTGTATTTGATACGGGTTCTTCTGATGGCTCTCCCTATAAGCTCTATCATGCTCTAAAAGAATTGGCTACCAGTGCTGATAAACAGGACGATTTATTATTAGACGAGTTTAAGCAACTCCAACCACTGGAGACCAGCCACCTAATTGAAATTGGCAAGTCCGAAAAATCGGTAAAATACCAGTACATCTGCCAGGAGATCGATAAGGTTCTGGCCTTGGTTGATGGAGAAGGACTGGATATCCGCACCTACCCCGGAGCATTTTCCTATTTGTTGCTGGAACTCTGCTATCGCCTCGACTACCTTATCAAACCGGAAGGTTTTATGATGGAGACACTGGAGCGCCTGAATCGTTTGTACTTCAGCAATCCATCTCAAAATACCTTACAAAAAATATACCTGTTAAGAACTGAATTGGAAGCCCTTCGAAAACGAAGTGTGGAGGAGTTTTACAAAGAAATGTATCGGACGAAAAATTCCTTTGGTATTACAAGTTCGATCGACCACCATAAGGTTAAAGCTATTATTGACGGGGAGATTCACAACATGGACTGGTATCAGGAAAACGGGCACCTGCAGGTAGCCCTTGCCATACCCTCTTATATTGTCGGATATTGTTTATTTACCTATGCGGTACCCAGGCCTATACGTGACCTGTTTCATTTGTATTACCACATCATGGAACCTGAATATTTTCGGGCATTGGGCTTCCAGACACCTTATCGGCAATCGGGAAGTAATGCCTTGGATCGTAAAAGTATTCGCAAACGTATCCGGGCTATTGCCGGGCGCTATGAAGAACATTATGCCCATTTGTCTCCTAAACTTGGTCTCCTGGATTATAGCGACCCTGTCAATTTTGCCCGAACGTATTTATATATGATTACCCAACTTGATTTTAGCATTGGTTAAGGCCATCCTGGCGAACTCCCTGCCCGAAAGATTGTTGTAATTTGGATGCGGGCAATTTTTTAACCTAAGCAGGGGTACTTTTTATGAAAGACACAAAAGAAATCTGGCAATTACTGGAAACAGTATCTGATCCTGAAATTCCGGTGCTTAGTGTTGTGGATTTGGGCATCATTAGGGAAATAAAAACAGGGGAAAATCAGGAAACAGAAATTGTGATCACTCCCACCTATTCGGGCTGCCCTGCCATGAATATGATTGAAGTAAATATTCGGGCGGCCATGCAAGATGCCGGATTTGATCCGATTAAGGTAACGACCGTTTTATCTCCGGCATGGACCACCTCCTGGATGTCAGAAGCAGGAAAACAGAAATTGAAAGCTTATGGAATAGCGCCCCCTGTGGAAGATAACATGGATAAGAATCAACTCTTCCCAAGTCCCAAAAAAGTGCCTTGCCCTCATTGCGGGTCTGAGCACACGGAATTAGTCAGCCAGTTTGGATCAACTGCCTGTAAATCCTTATACAAATGCCTCGATTGCTTCGAGCCGTTTGATTATTTCAAATGTCATTAAAAATTTGACAGTGGGGTAGAGTCGGAAACATTTCTAAAGTAGAAAATGGAGCCCCCAAATGAACCTTTCTTTTTCAAGAAAAGCGCTATCAGCCCCTTCAACTGATAACTAATGGGAGCTCCGGTGACATCTACCCCACCGTCAGGTATATTTTTGAACCTGTTTTGCAACCAGCACCAGCGTGTGGCAAAAACAGGTAGATAGCTATCGCTTTATTATTCGAATTCAACATCCGAATAATCATTCAAAAATCGAGTCTGATCAGGCTGATAAAGAAGTAGAAGTTCTTGGAGCAAAATCCAGAAGAAAGGTGTATTTTTTTTTCATGGGACACGATTTTTGGAAAAGCATCACAAACAGGCTTTCCTAAGAGAAAATCTATTTGGTAAGGCTCAAACAAATATAGAGACAAAGAAATAAGAAATCATACCGACTTTTAGGTATTTATGTTATTTAAAAAACACTTATATGAATTAGTAAAATTTATACTAATTTAATAATCAATAAATTAATAAGGTTGTTTGATTCTAATATTCTTAAATCATCTGTATAATACACTACCTAAAAATGGTCGGCCTGTGTAAGAAACCGGTTGGAAAAGTATCTAAACACTGATGTTTTCCTGAACTTAATGTTCTGATATTTGTAGGTGCAATAATTAATCTAATTGGGGATACCAATTTGAAATCTGAAAGAATGAAAAAGCTTGCCTTTGTTTTTGCCTGTTTATTTTTTAGTGGGATTCTTTCTGCGCAGGGGCCACCGACTACGCGTGCCAATAGCCGAGGAGGAGCACCTTCTATTTCCGGCAAGATATCCGGTACACTTATCGATTCCCTGACACTCGAACCAATTGCCTATGCCTCTATCTTATTACGGCAGGGAGAAAACGGCCCACAAACAGACGGGGCACTTAGTGAGGACGACGGTTCCTTTAAGTTCAAAGACATTCCCGTTGGACAATATGCGCTTGAGATCAGTTTTGTAGGCTACATCACCCGGAAAATTCTGGTTGAAACCACACCTGAAAAACCGGATGCTGATCTGGACGAAATTTATATAAGTGGCTCGGCCATTCTATTAGAGGGAGTAACCGTTACCGAAGAGGCTTCATTAATAGAAAACCGCATCGATAAATTGGTTTACAATGCCGAGAAAGACGCTGGCTTGGCTGGAGCCAATGCAACTGAATTACTCCGCAAAGTACCTATGCTTTCTGTCGATCTGGAAGGCAATGTTTCCCTGCGTGGATCAACGAATGTCAAGATCCTGATCAATGGCCGTCCTTCTGCCCTGCTGGCAGAAAACCCTGCAGACGTTTTACAAACGATACCGGCCGAGCAAATTAAAAGTGTGGAAGTGATTACAGCACCTTCCGCTAAATACGATGGAGAGGGCAGTGGAGGCATCATTAATATCATTACCAAAAAATCAGAAATTGAAGGGGTAAGTGGGTCGCTTGGCGGATCTCTCGGAAACATTTCCAACAATTACAACCTTAACCTGAGTGCAGTTTTTGGCCGCTTTGGGTTTAGCACCAATGGTGGGGGCTGGTATTCCTGGCCAAACACCACTAATCAATCCTATGAAAGGGAAGACTATTTACCGCAGGGTACCAGTACCATCTCCAATATAGGCGAGGGCATAAGTGAACGTCTCGGATTTCGGGGTTCTGCAGCCGCCTATTATGATTTTAATGCTTACAATAGTTTGAGTTCGTCCTTCAGCCTCCGCGGATTTAACCGAAATAGCGACAACCTGACAGAAGCCAATATCTATGATGCTGTAGCAGATCTATCTGATCGCTATACTTTGGATTCAAAAAGTGATAATGGCCGAAGCGGCTTTGAATGGACGACCGATTATCGGAAGAAATTTAAAAAACCAGAACAGGAATTTGCGCTTGCCTTTCAATGGGACGGTAGTTTTTCCACCCAGGAAAATGTATTCGAGCAAACCGACCTGACCGGACAAAATCCGGACATCAACCTGACGAATTTAAACCAGAACAACGGCGACAACAATGAATATACGATTCAAGCCGATTATGTGCACCCGGTTGGTAAATGGTTGAAAATTGAAACCGGCGCAAAAACAGTGCTTCGTCGGATTGACAGTCAGTATGAAGGGTTCTCCCTTAACTACGCCACCCAGGAATACGAGGTAGTACCGGGTTTAACAGACAACTTCTATTACGAACAGGATGTTTATGCCGGCTATTTGTCAGGCACCTTTAAATTAAGCGAAAAATGGGGGCTGGTAGCAGGAGCTCGATACGAAAACACTCGTATTCAAAGTCGATTTGAACTGGATGCGGACGTGCAGGAAAATCAGTACCATAATATTCTTCCAAGTGTCATTCTTTCATACCAAACAAGCCAGACCAGTTCGATCAAGCTGACTTATAATCAGCGTATTCAACGTCCCGGATTGCGTTATGTAAATCCGTATAATAACCAGGGTAATTCGGTAGATCGCTCGGTTGGGAATCCGAATCTGAATCCGGAAGTAGTGGATCAGGTGGAACTAAGCTATGGCACTTTTTTCAAAGGCATATCACTTAATACAAGCTTGTTTTATCGCTTAACCTCCGATATCATCGAACCATATGTGACGATTGAGGACGGAGTTGCTGTTACCAATTACCAAAACATTGGCACCAATCGGTCTATCGGAGTAAACATCTTTTCGTCGGCAAATATCAAACGCTGGTTGAGCCTTCGTGGTGGAATTAATGTATTTACCTATGATGGATCAGGCACTGTTGATGGTAACACGATTTCCAATCAGGCTATCCTTTTTAACGGAAACTTCAGCAGCACTTTCAATTTGCCTAAGGATTTCAAGCTGGAGGCATTTGCCTTTTACCGTTCACCGGATCAAAGTCTTCAGGGCCGACGCACTTCTTTTTACATGTATAGCTTTGGACTCCGCAAAGAGTTCTGGAATAAACGCGCATCACTGGGTGTCCGGGTGGTGCAGCCTTTCCAGAAGTACCTCAGTTTTCGCAACGAACAAACGGGTACTGACTTTTACCTCGTAAGTAACAACCAAATCCCTTTCCGGTCATTTGGCTTAAGTTTTAGCTATAAATTTGGGAAACTGGACTTCAACGAGCGCCCTCGTCGAAGTAAGATCAAAGGAGATGATCTAAAAGATGGTGGAGACGATAGTGGAGGGCAATTTTAAAAACGTCTTCAGATAAAAAACATGCGTCATCCCGAATTTTAGAGCGATCTGAAATTCGGGATGTTTCGTTTTAGAAGGTAGCCATATGCATCCTATAATTCCAGGTGTCACCCCGACGGGGTTTAGATTTTGGTTTGGATTATTGCCTACAAAGATTTATCTCCTAGGGAGATGAGTTTCGGGTATAGGGATCAACTTTTTGCTCCAGCGGAGCAATCTCTTTGTAGCATTTCAAATTGACAGCTTTTCTAAAGCTCCGTAGGAGCGGCACCTTTCCACCAGCCCCTGACAAATTGTAATAACATGAGTCATTCTGAAAATTCGGGATGACTCATGTT
>JAGQWR010000205.1 GCA_020437105.1 Saprospiraceae bacterium | reverse complement strand
TTATAGAGATCGCCTGCCGACTGATCTGTTTTTAAATCGAATGCCTGGAGATAAGTTTTTGTTGACTCTTCGTAGGCTTGGTCTTGATATTGTTTTTCGGCCTGGCTAATGAGGTCATCGTAGGATTGCGCGAAGGAAAGGTTAAAAAATAACAGGCATAAAAGGGGGAGGTATATTTCTTTTTTCATGTATAAGTAGTTTTGATTAAGAGTAAATGCCAAACACGGTCTAAGATGCAAATCAGGGGCTCATTGGTGGGTTTACCCAACAAATTGGTGCAGCCTTGCATCTGTAAGTCGAAATCTTAAAATTATGCGCTGTGTATTCTTCTTTTTGTACTTTTTTATTGGGAGTCATTTGCTTTCCGCTCAGAACTTCAATGCCTATGAGTGGGTTGTTTTCGACACGACCAATTCTGGATTGGAATCCAATTACATTGTAGATTTTTATTTTTTGGAAGATGGTTCTGCCTATGTCAGTACGTCTCCTGCGGGATTGTATTTTTATAGGGATGGCCGATTCAGTAAAGTGAAGCTGCCAGAAAACATTTCTTACAATTGGTTGACCGGATTAACAATGGATTCGGAAGGCAACCTGTATATAAGTGGCAGCCCAAATGACGTATTGATTTACAACACAATCCGAGAGAGCTGGGAACGAATTGAAATACCGGGATTTGCCATGCATATGCTTCGGAATGAGGCGGGGGTTTTATTACTGGGCATGCACTTAGGTCATACAGTTGGCTTATATCAGTATGCAGGTGGAGTACTCACTGAGCTTGAAAGCAACCGTTACCAGGATGTAATGGGGATGATACTTGCACCAAATGGCGATGCGGTGGTTGGATTTCGGGGTGGCTTTTACCGCTACCCGATGCAGCCGGATGGTACCTACGGTCCCTCGACAGATGAAATATCGGATATGGCTTTTTATGACTTTGGATTCGACAGTGGGGGAACGCTTTGGGCGACCTCCTTCATTACCTTACAGTTGCATTCCCGCGATAGCCTGGGCCACTGGACTATGTATGATGGTGGTCCGGAGGCACTCAAGACAGACTGGAATGGGGAGAGGAAATATATCGCTCACAAATTGGTGGTTTTACCGGATGACCGGATCGTCATTGGGGTGCAGACTCATTGCGGCATAGGTGTTTTTGACGGTAAAAATTGGCAGGCTTACATGGTTCCAGGCCTGGAAGATCGGTTTGGCATTCAGGAGGTTAAGCTTGCTCCTGATGGCAGCATCTGGTGTGCTACGCCCTATTCGGGCTTGTTGATTTTCAGGCCGCAGGCGAGGTGAATCTGGACCTGACAGGTTGCCGACCTGTCAGGTCGGCAACCTGTCAGGTCCCTTTTACCGCGGCTGCACCGCTGCATAATACCGCTCATCCTCCAAATCAATCGCCAAAGGAAGCTGCTGATCCCCGTCCGTAATTGCTTTCAGCACACAAAGAATAGAGGACTTCCCCTCAATCTGAATAGCAGGCTCAACCTGGCCATCCGGAAAGGTATAGGTCGTCTTTTCAAACTTCCAGCTAAATCTGGATGCCGGAATTCCAATCTCGGCCAACTTATCCAATAAATCCGTCTGAGTAGCCAGCCAGGCATTCTGTTGCACCTTCGTTTCCAATTGAGACATATCAGATGCGGCAGAAAAAGTAACCGTCCAATGTACCGGTACCGAAAACCGGTAGTGATACACATCCCCCATCCATCTGGGATGTGTTCGACTTAAAGCCCCCATCCATTCAATACCCGCAGTGGGATTTTCTTCCTCTAATTGATTGGCCAAAATAGCATCAATCGGACGGTGACCGGTTGGGTAGGTGGTAAACCAATAATCAGACATATACTGCCGGGTAGATTGAGGCACTCCCGATACCGATTCATAAGACACAAAAAACCGGGCAGATCGCACAGTCGCTCGTCCACCAAAAGCAGCCGAAATTTGTTCCATCAGCGCCAAATCATGTCCGGTACCGCAGGCATGAAAGATCAACTCCGATTTTTCATCCAAAACAGTTTCCGAAAGGGGCTCAAAATAGCCCTGCCGCTTTGCCGCAGGTATCGATGTGGCACTTGTTCGTGGACCTCCCGGGACAACCGGCAAACTCAATCCATTCCACTGGTTGCCATGCACTACCAAATGTACTTTCCCCCAGGCCAAACTGCTGTCTGCTTTATTCCAGACCAGGTACTCCCGAACTTCAGAAAGGGAACGACAATGCACGACCAGATTTTCCAGGCGGATGTTTTCCCTAAATCGAAAATAATTGGTCGCCTGCTCGTAATACGGATTCCCCTCCAGTTCATCTTCTCCCAAAATAAAAACGATATCCGTACGCACACCCAAACGGGAGCCTGCCTCTTCAGCAGACTCTCCGCTATTTGGGGTTATTTCAGACTTCCAGCACATCCCCTGGAAAATAGATCCAAGGACCAACAGCGTGGTTAAAATCAGCGCAGAGAAAACAAGGGAAACAAATTGCTTTTTCATGATCCAAATTTTAAGCGTACACAAACTGCCCGGAGGCAATTCGTGTACGGCTCTTTTTTCTGTTTAAAATTGTATTTCAACTTCCAACGCACATCCTGTAGCGGGCAACACGCCGCTATAAACCCAATCTCCAAGCTGCTCTTCCAAATAGAATAATTGATCCTGGCTCAATATGCCTTCCACTATTTCCCAGCTAATCAATTGGCCTTTCGCGTCAAGCGTGACCCGAAGAATCATTCCCGCAGATTCCATAAGTGCCGCATCTTTCATGCTACTAAACTGATTGATCAACCAGGCTTTCAAACTTGCTTTTTGCAAAAGCGCGAGATCAGCATTTAACAGTCCCAGTACTACTTCCGTCTGGATAGAATCTTCCACGACTGTTGTATGGTGGCTAATTCCTTCAATTTCCATGTCAAATCCGATCGCCATATCCGAAACACCAAGTGGCAGTGGCAGAGGCTGATTTACTGTTTCCGCATCTTCGCCTGCAGCTACCGGTACCTGGTCAATCGCAATAAAGGAGGTGTATGCGGTCATCAAATTATATTGTAAGCCCAATTGTTTCACTTCCTCACTTAGTTCGTCGCCGTAAGTCAGCTGGCTGTAATCATCCAGCAACCGGATGCGCTCCCGAGCCCAGAGGTAGCGTACGGCCTGATTGCTTTCGGCTGCCTCAACCGCTCCAACAGCAAACTGGGCTTTGTATTTTCCTTTGCCGGTATGCCCCGTCAATTTGATCGTTCCCTGCGCCTTGCCATGATATTTGCCGTAAATGATCACCGGTCGCTGCGCTAAAACATCAGGTATGGTGATCGGCTCCACATCATAGACATCAAAATCGCCATAGTCTATCTTTACTCTGGTCAAAACCGGAGACTCGATGTATTCTCTAAATTTGGCGGCTTTCGCCGAAGCTTCTTCCGGACTCGTAATGATCAGGGGCTCAGACTTGCCAACATGCGCCATTCCTTCGATGATAAATCGATTTACACCTGATCCAATACCAAAGGAATACAGGTTTGCTTCATCCAGATTTTGACGAATAAGGTCAAATGCTTCCTTTTCTACATTTACATAGCCGTCGGTGATGACCACAAAAGAACGGGCAATGTCTTCGGTACAGCGAGGCAGGGCTAATGCTCTGTTGAGGGCAGAAAGTAATTCTGTGCCTCCCCCACCCCGGGCATTTTGCAGAAAGTTTAATCCTTTGTCAATATTCTCCGGATTCACCTTCAGCGACTCGCCAGCCAGCACTTCCGATCCACCGGCAAAAAGCAGGATATTAAATTGATCAGTCGAACGGAGCCCTACCAATAAATTCCGCAGCAGCATTTTGGAAATATCCAATGGAAAGCCATTCATCGATCCGGATACATCCACGATAAACACATACTCGCGGGGCGGGATTTGAGCCACTTCAACCTTTTTTGGAGGCTGTACCATCAGGAGGAAAAAGTTTTCATCCTCGTGCTCATACAAAAGCAGACCCGATTCAATTTCGCCACCGGCCAATCGGTATTCCAACACATAATCCCGGTTGCCACCGGTAGCTTTTGAGGCCTTGGTCAGTTGTACATAAGCCGAATGAGACTCCGGAAAAGACAGATCAACATCATGTGTAATTGAGCCAATTTCCTGGATTGGCAAACCCGCATTCAGGCGAACTGAAACATCAAATTCGTAAGGCTGGGCCAGGCCTTCCTGCAGATAAGGGCTTGCAACAAAATCATTGGAGGCAGAAGCAGTAGTTGTTGATTCACCGGTATAGCGGGGTCCGACAACGGATGGATAAACAAAACTATATACACCGTCTTCCGGAATCAATAACTCCGTATATTTCAAGACCACTTCTATCTCATCGCCGGGCATGATATTGGCGACATTCATCTGAAAAACATTGGGACGATCCTGCTCCAACAGGGAAGCACGCTTGCCTTCTTCTTTGGCAGCTTCATATTCCTGACGCGCCTGTTCGCGCTCCCGGATCTCTGCTTTAATGGTGCGCAAACCAATCGTCATTTCCATTCCGTAAACCGCTGCGCGGGTAGAGCCCGGAAATACATAAATGGCTTCCAAAGGCCGGGAACCTTCATTTCGATAAACCTGGGTTACCGTTACATCGGCAATCACACCGGCAATATTCACGTCTGCACGTGTAGCTTTTAATGGGAGCATATCCAGCGATGGATCATCACTATTTACCATAAAATAGGGCGATAGTGTTTTGTCTTCTTCCGCTTGCGCGAATGCGGATACGTTAAAGAAGATGCAGGTGCTCAAGAGGGCAAAAAAGAACTTATTCATGGTCTTTACTTTTTGAATGATAAATGGGGTTGTTGCTTTCTTTTCCGGAAAGGCGCTGCTGGTTTTCATGTATTAGCGTCTTTCTGAGCACCAAATTAGAGGAGAAAGCACCCACATCACAGGCCGTTCTAGGAGGTGTAGGGGTTGGGCTAGAATTCGTAGGATAATCCGGGGGATTCGGTGGTCCGGTGGGTTAGTGGGTTAGTTTTTTAATAGAGTAGAACCTCATTCAAAATTTAGGTCTATGCCTTTGGCTTGGTCTA
>JAGQWR010000204.1 GCA_020437105.1 Saprospiraceae bacterium | reverse complement strand
TGTCCTAAGTATTGGGGTAAGCTCATACTACTCTGACGGCTGTCACCCAACCCATAATACTAAGACTAGTCGAGGTTGGATTAGAAAAGGAAAAGACTTTGAGGTTGATTGTAAAAATGGCCGCAAACGAATCAATATCAATGCTGCGGTTAACGCGCTCAAGCCCGAACACCTAGTCTATGATATTACTGATTCGCACCAGACTTAAATCACATTGATCAAAAAGACATTCCACGAAAGTGAAATCACTTAAGCTGGTTTTTGAAAAATTACAATTGTAAAAATTGCAATTTTCAAATTCTGTTGCCGGAAACGGTTCTTTTGTAAAATCAATTTCCCGGAAATCTTTATCTTCAATGTAGGCCATACGTACAGTAGTCGATTGGGTGAAAGTCGAAAGTCGAAAGTCGAGGGTCTAAACTCTAAAATCTCAACTCTCAACTAAATAATATCTCTAAACTAATTATTTAATATACCCAGGTGAATAATCCTTCCTCCTGACATATTAACCGGGTTGCTGCTTCGTCCGATTACAATGCCATCTTCGGGGCAATAATAATCTTGTATGATGTCGCCAAACGGATTTCTTAAGCGGCCAATTAATTCTCCTTTTTTAACAAGCTGATTGAGTTCGACGGGTACTTCCAAATAGCCGCCTTTATCTAAAAATATCCAATAGGATTTTTTGCAAATGACTTGATCCCCGACCGGTGTTATTTTTTGTGGAGTCATTTTAAGCCAGCTTAAAACATTTTCAACGCCGATTTTTCCACGTTCTATCATGTCTGTTTGATAGACTTGTGGGTCACCGTATTCGATGGTGATGGCCGGGATTCCCTGTAACATCGCTTCAGCCCGCATGGTGTGGGTGGCCGCTATTTTTTCGTCTGCACTTGGTACACCCTTATTGTTTAAAATAATATCCGCATCCTGGAGCAGAGCCATCGTTTTTGTCGCATCGTTTTCCATATCTGCGCGCACGTAAAGGGTGTTTGTCCGTCCGAAACTGGCTGTGTGCATGTCGATCAGGTAGTCGAGTTGACTCAGGATTTTTTTATTGATCTGATAGACATACTGCTGACTCCTGTTTCCGTTTTCCTTTCCAGGGAAATTCCTGTTCAGGTCTTCCTCGTCAATAAACCGCCGCTCATGATTCGGAATGCTGATCGTGTTTAGTCCCGGAATACCAATAATGGTGCCTTCCAGTGTTTCTAAATCCAGCTCCTCAAATACCCGTTGAATGATGCGGATGCCATTTAACTCGTTTCCGTGGATGGCGGCGGTGAGACCTAATACCGGCTCCGTTGTTTTTCCTTTTGCAATAATAACCGGCACATATACCGGTTGCGACATCCCATCATCGGTCAAATGCAGCCAAAATTGACTAACTGTACCCGGCTGAATAGTTTTCAATTGGATTTCTTCGATGGACTCAATCTTCGTTTGGCCGAGCAGGATGGCTGGTACCAAGAGAATCAGCAAAAGCATGATCTGGAATCGGTTTTTCATAGAGATCAAATATACACTTGTTATGTACCTGTTAAACAGCTTCAAAATAGTAAACACCATTCGATTTAATCTAACTTTGTTTTGTAATTAGAAAATCCTCACGATGAAAAACATACTGAATAAGCTGACATTGGTTCTTTGCCTTTCTTTTGTATGGGCCACTTCCGGTTTATCGCAAAACAATTTAACGGATGCACTGCCATTTGAAGTGCACCAGGTCTATCCCTATATTTCTATTACAAAAGCACAACTAAATGAGGCTCGTTCCTTAATGGATCTGAATGCGGATTATAAATCATCCTGGATAAAAGAATATATTTCAGTAGAGGTTTTTGCAAACCAAAATGGAATTGCACGAAAAGCTGTGAGTGAAAATGATATTCTCAGCCAGGAACAAAAAACCATCATGCAGCGGGCTGATGTGGGTACCAGGGTTTCAGTTAAAGTCAAATACCTTCCAGAGAATACTTTAAGGAATAATGATATTAAAGAACTCACTTTTGCATTTACCGTCCTTCCGGAAAGCCAGGCCCAATACTCCGGCGGCCAAAAAGAGTTGATCCAATATCTAAAGGAAAATGCCATTAATAAAATTCCGGCGGGTAGTTTTACGGGCTACGACTTAGCTGCTGTGAAATTTACGGTTAGCGAAGAAGGAGAAATAATGAACGCTTTCGTATTCGAGTCATCGAAAGATGAGGAAATTGATAAATTGTTATTGGAGACCATTCGTGCCATGCCCTGCTGGAATCCCGCCGAATATTCAAACGGTGTTAAAGTAAGTCAGGAATTTGTATTAACAGTTGGAAATATGGAAAACTGCATGGTTAATTTATTAAATATCCGGAGGGATTAAAATACAATAACCCAAAATGTATAAATTTTCCCTGCTTCTTTCTTCTTTTATACTATTCTCCGGCTGTACTGCTCAGAACGGAGTTGAAAACAAAAGCCTTGTTCTGAATGATCAGAATAAAGCAGACTCCATTGGTCGTATCGTAACTGAAACGGATGCGCGTGTATTGGTTATTTTTCAGGATAAAAATGGCCACTATTGGTTTGGTGGAGGAGATCAGGGAGTATATAGGTACGACGGAAAAAGCCTTGTTCTTTATACCAAGGAAGATGGATTATGTAGTACAGGTATCTTAGGGATACAGGAAGATAAATTGGGGAATATTTTCTTCGATACATCGGAAGGTGTCTGCAAATTTGACGGACAAGGTTTTACGACATTAGAAATAATAAATAATAATGTGTCTCCCAATGAATGGAAATTAGAACCAGATGATCTATGGTTCAGAATAGGATGGGATAATAAGGGGCCTTTTCGATATGATGGGCAATTCTTATACCAGTTGGAATTTCCAAAAACCGACCAGGAAGATATCTTCTATTCCGCCTATCCAAATGTCAGCTACAACCCGTATGGTATTTACTCCTATTATAAAGACAGCAAGGGTTCCGTTTGGTTTGGTACCTCATCGCTTGGCGTATGTCGCTTCGATGGAGAATCAGTGCGTTGGCTTTATGAAAAACATTTGACAGACACACCATCGGGTGGATCCTTCGGTATTCGCTCTATTATTGAAGATGCCGATGGCTATTTTTGGTTTTGTAATACCCGTTATCGCTACGAAATATTGCCGGATAGCCCGGACACGGCTGGTGCAGGTCTGATAAATTATAGAAAGGAAAGTGGGGTCGCCATCTCAGAGGCTAATATGGATGCTGATTTTCCGTATTTTATGTCTATTGTTGAAGATGACGCCGGAGATTTATGGATGGCAACCTACGAAGAAGGTGTTTGGCGTAACACCGGCAAAGAACTTATTCATTACCCCGTTAAAGATGGCGAAACAGATGTTTTGCTTTTCTCCATTTTCAAAGATAATCAGGGTGTCCTTTGGCTTGGATCGCATAATGCCGGCGCTTTTAAATTCGACGGTAACAAGTTTAAAAAATTTAAAGCCTAAATGGGATCGCTTGCAGCCATTTGAGGCTCCAGTTGGACAAGTCTATTAGGTGATTTACGATTTTGCCATACATTTGCAAATCTTAGAGTATGTTGGGGAATTTGGTCTTTGAAGCGAAAGTGGCAATAATTTGCTTAGACAAGGCGCAGGTTCGGGATGGTAGCCTTAGCTACCAAGCCCGGTTCTGCAACAAAGTATAAGCGATTTAATGCCTCTTGCAGCCCGATTCCTAAATCCCCAACATACTCTTAAAGCTGCTTTATGGCAATTTGTACTTCTACCTAACCAATTGATATGAATAATTTCGGAATAGCAATACACGGCGGAGCAGGAACCATCCTGAAATCTCTGATGACACCGGAGAAAGAAGCAGCTTATCAAACTGCCTTAGCCCAAGCACTGGATACCGGATATGAATTACTGGAGCAAGGAAAAACAGCACTTGAAGCAGTAGAGGCTGCAATTGTCGTATTGGAGGACTGTCCGCTTTTTAATGCAGGCCGAGGTGCTGTTTATAATGCAAATGGCCAGCACGAAATGGATGCCAGTATCATGGATGGCAAAACCCTGGATGCCGGGGCGATAGCCGCAGTGCGCAACCTGAAAAATCCGATTAAGTTGGCCATTAAAGTAATGGAGCACTCCGATCATGTTTTGTTGATTGGAGAAGGAGCAAAAGAGTTTGCCGATCAATTTGAAATTTCTTTTGAGTCGGATGCCTATTTCCATGATGCCTTGCGCTATGAACAGTGGCAGGAAATTAAGGGGACGGAAAAGTTTCAACTTGATCATTCCAAATCGGGCAAAAAAAACCTGGGAACAGTCGGCGCTGTAGCACTCGACCAACACGGGAACCTCGCTGCGGGAACTTCTACTGGCGGCATGACAAATAAAAAATTCGGAAGGGTAGGCGATAGTCCGATCATTGGGTCGGGCACCTATGCGAATAACGCCACCTGTGCAATTTCCTGTACCGGAAGTGGGGAGTATCTGATGCGAGCCGTTACTGCCTATGATGTTTCCTGTCGGATGGCATATAAGGGGCTGAGCTTGAAGGATGCCTGTAACGAGGCTATCATGGATCGGCTTACCGAATTAGGTGGAGACGGCGGATTAGTAGCGATTGACCATCAGGGAGACATCCAGATGCCTTATAATTCGGAGGGAATGTACAGGGCTTCGCGTAATGCCCGGGAGCGTATAATTGCGATTTATTAGTGGTCTGTCCAGGGTTAAATGACTGCTAAGGAACCAACTTTGGCTGATTAATTTATACTCCCCTCATGTCCGAGGGGAGTATAAAACGAAAAAGCAGGCGAAAAGATCTAAAACAACTATTCTATTATTTAACCGTACTTATCCATAGGGGGCAAACAACATTGGAAGGAAGAGTTCATATATTCCGGAACATGCAATAACAAAGTATTGACTCCACCTTTCAGGCTGCGACTATAAACTTAAATGTCTTTTGTTGGCCGTTTGAAAATTCAACAGATAAAAAATAAATCCCCGGAGACAAAAGTTCAGTGTCAATTGTTATTTCTGAAAAACGCACACTCGTAGCGACATCCAACTGTTGGCCAAATTGATTATACAAAAAAAGACCGGATATATCCTGAATAATGTCGGATAGGCCAGAAATAACTATGCCCTCTCCGGGCGCAACCGGATTAGGATAAATGCGAACATTTATTTCATCCAAAGAGGAGGTGGCTTCCTTTGTATGCACAAAGTATTCAGAACAGTCCTCACCGGTATAGTAATTACTGATTAAGAATTCGCCTCCCAAGGAATAGCAATTAAAGTGCTGGGTGGAAGGATAAAAGTAACCTGCAGTTTGAGAAAAATGACAAAAGAGGGTGTAAAAAAGGCAGACAGTTATATCCCCGATTCCCTCTACCCACATGTCCTCAACAATTGAGGTATCCGTTCCCCCTGAATATGGATAAATGTCTACTACCTGAAGATCCCAGCGTTTTCTGACTAATCCATCAGAAAGAATCAAGGTATCAATATTATGCACAGTAATCAAGGCTGAGTCAAGTTCTACTCCACCGTGATATATTGTGTCGCCCACTTCCATAGTCGCATCAAAGGAAAGGAATTCATTGGTGCCCCCGGTATTTACATACACCTTCCCATTTTCTTCTCTCGCACCTCCGTAGTAAGCTGATTCAGCTTCATTATATATGTTTTCTGTTTGCCGGGAGCGAAAAACCTTTCGATAAACAACAGGTTCGGTGTTTGCCATCAAAACAGTATCCAAGCCAAGCCACCATACATAAGCCGCAGTTTCGGTAATGTAGTCATCCTCTTCAGGGATATAAATAACAGTTTCTTCAAGCATATACCAAAGGGCTTCATCCTGAAGCATTGGGATCGGTTGCTGGGAATGCAAGGAAGGAGTACCAATAGTAAAAATGCTGCAAAATAATAGCCAACTCTTTTTCATCACGTAGTATTAATGTTCAATAACGATTCGCCGGTTTATTTTGGCTCCATTTTGATTTTCAGCCACCAAAAAATAAAAACCGCTTACCCAACCTGATACATCCAAAACAAAACTCATTTCTGATTGATTCGTTTCGAATCGGGTTACTTCCCGCCCAAGAACATCAACTATTCGGAACTGCACTGCCCCTAGTGGGACTCCGGGCGTTGTTTGATAAAAGACATGCAAGAATTCATTGGCAGGATTAGGATATACTCTTACGTCCGGAGAAAATGGAGTGCTTACTTCATCGATGCTTGAAGTAAGTTGGCAGCCTGGCACCAGACAACCGTATTCATCTACTTTCATAATCCACCCCTGTTGGATCGGGACTAAATTAGAGGTGTCTATTACATAATTACTTGACTGTCCAACCAAAACAAAACCACCGTCTTTGGTTTCGGCTACATCCCTAAGTTCATGTCGGTTTGATGCTGTTTCAACAATTTGGTAGTTTCTTAACCAGATGCTGTCACCCTGTTCTGAAAACTTACCAACTGTTCCAGCTATACTTCCCCCTTCTACGTTTTCAACACCAACACATATATATCCAGCTCCATCTGATGTACTTATAATCTCTTTAAATCCATTAACAGTCGAATAAAGCCCATTAAAAGTAAACGGTCTAATCCATTCTACCTCAGAAAGAGTAGTATTGACTTTCAGCACATTACTAATAAAACGCAGTTGTCCTGCATTGGGGTTTACTATATATTCTTCACCAAATTGACTCGCTATAATTAATCCACCGTCTTCCGCCAGGATCATTGCATCTGCCGACCACATAAAAAAGTCATAATCCTCCGGAAAATAGAAATTATTGAGAACTACCCCGTTAGAATCTATTCTCATCAAGTGTAACCTGCCGGTAAAATTATTATCATCTATGTTTAAGTTGTTTTGGTTAGACCCCACGATAATCCTCTCTTCATCGTCAATAACCACAGACCTTACAAAGTCATTCTGAGGGCTTACATACAGATTAGTCCATATGGTATCGAAATTTTGATCTAGACGAATTAAATACAGATCATTAGAGAATGGTACAGATTCATGGTTGCCAACTGCGAATTGCATTAAGTAACCATTTAAGTACGGCAGGATCCCGGCATTGGGTACAATAAAGGGCGATTCAGGAAACAGTGGAGAATAAAATCTTTTGGAAAGCAAGGTGTCGCCAATCGAACTGTATACTAATAAGAAGCTATAATTTCCTGTGCTGTCCGCTCCATAACCAGAAGTTACTAAGTTGCCCTCTTCGTTAACAAACAGGTCATTTGACCATGTCTCAAAAGATTGATTTTGATCTACTGTTAGCTTAGAGTATTCAGGTATCCCGTCTTTTGTGAAGTAGGAAAACAGTGCCCCCGTTTTGTACGGAGGCACTGAATCCGATCCAATTCCTGTCACAATGAATCCATTGTCAGTGGGGAGTACGTTGCAAAAAACCGTATGAGGAAACCCCAGATGGTATCTATAACTGAAGGTCTGAGAATAGCTGGTAGTTGCTATTAACAGGCAAAAGAGTAGAATATATGTACGGTTTCTCATCCTTATTATTTTATTATTAGAAACCGGCTTTGAAGGATTTGGCCTGTATTGGTATTGATGTTTATAAAATAAATTCCTGAATCTAAATCGTAAATAGGAAGTTTCATCTTCGTCTTAGCGGGATCTAATCTCTGGTTTAACCTTAATGTCCCACGTGAGTCATATATGGTTAAGTATGCTAAATTCCAAGCTTCATCAAATTGATAAATCAACTCAGCTTCGGTATATACTGGGTTGGGAATTACCTGGATAAAATAACGAGAGGGATCATGGGTAATTCCTCTTGGTTTTTCAGGCATAGGCTTTTCCTCTAACCATTCATAAGAAAAAGCTAATGTAGATGAAAAAACCAAGTTAGGTAAGAATGTTAACCCATCGGTCACACTACTGGACATTTTTAGAAAAGTGCTGGGAATGCAAGGAAGGAGTACCAATAGTAAAAATGCTGCAAAATAATAGCCAACTCTTTTTCATCACGTAGTATTAATGTTCAATAACGATTCGCCGGTTTATTTTGGCTCCATTTTGATTTTCAGC
>JAGQWR010000203.1:2546-2764 GCA_020437105.1 Saprospiraceae bacterium | reverse complement strand
GGGGACCTGACAGGTTGCCAACCTGACAGGTCGGCAACCTGTAAATTCGGAGGTGTTAAATTCGGGGTTTAGGGAGGTAAGAATTTAGGCTGATTTCGAGCGAAAACAAAAACCGTTTTTATTTTATCGTATTGATAATCAAATGGTTGATGTTTTTGCTTTGAGGGTTTCTTTTATGGGGTTTTCAAAACCGACCTGTCAGGTCGGGAACCTGTCAG
>JAGQWR010000203.1:0-2514 GCA_020437105.1 Saprospiraceae bacterium | reverse complement strand
GGAACCTGTCAGGTCGGTTAGTAGCTGAATTTTAGCCTTAAAAACATCGCTTGTACCGGACTGATATAACCATCATCCTCATTCAGAGCAATCTGGCCAATCAGGTCGAGATCCCAGTTGGAGGAAATAGAGTAGGTGAGTGTCGGACTAATAAAAAGAGCGTGCGATTTGGACGGGCTATAGACTGCTACCAGCGCTGCATTCAGCAGAGGGGTGATAGGATAACCTGCCTGTGCAAAAATTGACACTTTGTATGGATATAAATTTCGGGCAGACAGTTCAAATGAAAACAAGGAAGCCAGGCTGCCCTCCGTTACCCCAACACTGTTAAATAATCCGCCCCCGGAAAAGAAGAAGGATTTTGGCGTGACGTAATCCAATCCAAGCGACATGGCAAACGCCGGATCAACTCCATCCGGGATTGGTTGAAAATAACTGAACTCCCCTTTGAAACCTATATTCCCGAGATTGCCAGCCCAGCCGCCTCCTAAAACCAAGTCCTCTTGTACGTACCCGGCAATAACCTGGAAATCATAGTTTGAAATATTAAAAGTGCCCCGCGCAGCCAGAATAGCATCTTTCCAGTTGTCGGCCATACGCACTGCTATTTCTGCGCTCGACGCATAACCCATAAAATACCTGGCACGAAAGGCATCAGATCCCGGCCGTTCTTCATAATCGAAATCGGTAAAGGAATAGGCATTAAATACATCGTTAGGATTCCAAAGCGTATTGATTCCCCAATTGATTCGCTGCCTGCCCAGCCGGACTTCCCATTTATCCTTTGAATACTCCAGGTAGGCCCGGTCGATGAGCGTATGCACCGCAATCCCCTGGTCACTGGCAGCACCGGCAGATAAATCAAAATAATCATTGCCTTCATCCAGTTGCGCTACAAAGGATTTGTTGATACTAAGTGCATCTCCCCAGAAAAACCGGGATCGAACATCCAGATTAAAGCTCCAAGATTGTCCGAATGCCCAATTTGTATTGAGGCGATGATGGATAAAATTGTACTGTGTTACAAGCGTCTTTGGCCCAAAAGCAGTTGGGTTGTCTATTAAAATCAGTGTTTGAAGATCTTTGGCGTATCCATCCGCCGAAAGGCGAAACCAAGACTCCTCCTCCTGTGCCTGGAGCAAAAGCGGAAAAAGGAACAACAGTACCAATAACAATTTACACTTCATGATTATCACTTAACTTATGGTGACGTCCGATTCAATTTGACCATCAACCAGCGTTACGACTCTTCTGGCCCGGTCGATCACCCGCTGATCGTGGGTGGAAAAAAGGAAGGTGATGTTTTCCTCCTTATTCAGACGAGCCATAATGTCGAGCAAGTTGGACGTCGATTTTGAATCCAGATTGGCCGTTGGTTCATCTGCCATAATAAAGGTTGGTTTTGGTGCCAGCGCCCGGGCCACAGCAACTCGTTGTTGTTGTCCACCGGATAGTTGCGCGGGTCGTTTATACATCTGATCCGACAATCCAACGGCTTCCATCAATTCTTTTACGCGGGCTTCCCGTTCAGCTTGGGGGCGTTTCTGCAGGAGCATTACAAATTCAACATTTTCCTTTGCGGTTAATACCGGGATTAAATTATATGCCTGAAAAACAAAACCGATGTGCTCCTTCCGGAAATCAATGAGTTGGTTATCTCGGAGTGTGGAAAGATCAGTTCCTTCCACCATGACAGAGCCGCTGGTCGGATGATCCAATCCGCCGATAATATTAAGTAGGGTTGTTTTTCCGGAACCGGATGGGCCGACGATGGCCGTAAATTCACCTGCCTGAATAGTGAGGTTAACTCCGGTAAGGGCATGTACCGGAATCTTCTCCGGATTATATGTTTTTTCGATGCCTTTGACTTCTATGATGTTCATATTCTTAGAGTTGTCTGTTTTTTAGGAATAGAGTGCTTATAATTTACGCATAGCTTCTACAGGTCGGAGCCGGATGGCTTTATAAGCCGGATAAATAGAGCCTAGCAGGGCTGTAAATAAAACAGCAAATGCCAATTGAAGGTAGAGGTCTGTGTTTGCGGATGGATATATAATCTCCGACATCCCAAACTCCTGCATACCCTTAGAGTAGTTTGATAAATCGATCCCTTTTTCAGCAAGCAGTTGAACGGATCCATAACCCAAACCCAGTCCTAGTGGCAATGCAATAAGGCCGAGCATGATTGTTTCAAACACGATCATGAAAAACACCCGAAGCTTGTTCATGCCCACTGCCATAAGCATGCCCAGTTCTTTGTAGCGTTCCAGAACGGCCATAAGCATGGTGTTTATGATGCCAAATATGAGCGCCAGCATAACGATTACGATAATAATCGTGCTTGACATCTTCATTTGGGTGTTGAATAGCTCGATTTCCGGTGAAATTTCTGCGTAATTCTTTACCATCAATTCCGGATGGGCAGCCTTTAATCGATTCTGAACCACACCAATCATATCGGTTGACTGTAGGAGCAAAGCCGCTTCATGGCCAATATTTTCTTTGCCCAGTAAG
>JAGQWR010000202.1:10558-19627 GCA_020437105.1 Saprospiraceae bacterium | reverse complement strand
GCAGATTCATACCAACATTTGCACAGCGCCTTTAATCTGGTGACGGAAAAATTTCGGGATATCCGTTTTGAAAAGGAAGCCCAATTCCAGTACCTCCAGGCCATTGTCGAAAATGTTGATACCGGACTGATCTGCTTTAACGGGGAGGGCAAAACTATTTTATTAAATAAGGGCTTGCAGCAATTGCTTCATAAATCGTATTTCCCGACAAGGGACTCGGTACAGCAGTATAATGAAGCATTGTATCAGGCTTTAATCGAAATTACACCCGGAGAACGCAAACTGGTGCGGTTGCTGGTAAGTGATCAGATTATTCAGGTGGCTGTGCGGAAGACCATTCTGCAAATGAAGGAGGATGCCCTGCATTTATACGCCTTACAAAATATTCATGCCGAACTGGAAGAGCAGGAGGTAAACAGCTGGCAAAAGCTCATCCGGATTTTAACCCATGAGATCATGAATTCCATTGCACCGGTAGTTAGTCTTTCAGCGACTACAAAGGATTTAATGGATGACCCGGAACAATTGAGCGAAGAATCAAAATCAGATGTAAAAAAGGCTATTGAAGCCATTCATCGGCGCAGTGAAGGTCTCCTGCATTTTACAGAAACCTACCGACAGCTGACCAAAATTCCGCCACCGAGATTTCAGGATACCGATCCGACGGAAGTCATGGATCGGGTATTGGTATTGCTAAATCCCGATTTTAATCGTTTGGGGATAGACGTGCAGTTTTCGCATAAAAACAAACGCTATGAGGTACAGCTCGACCCGGATTTAATGGAACAGGTATTTATCAATCTCCTGAAGAATGCCATGGATGCGGTCAAAGAAGTTGAGCAACCAACGATTTCCATCCACATGTTTAAAAGCCTGGAAGGCATTCTCGAAATTCAGATCGAAGATAATGGCCCCGGCATTCCCGATTCCTTGTTGAGTGAAATATTTGTCCCTTTTTTCACCACCAAAAAAGAAGGAAGTGGAATTGGATTAAGCCTGTGTCGGCAGATCATCCAATTGCATAAGGGAAATATTTACGCCTATTCCCGAGAAGGCCAGGGCACTGTTTTTACCATTAAACTATAGTCTTGATTTATCCACCAGGACTATTAGGCTTCGGGTATTCCTCGATAATGAGCCAGAACAACTCTTTCATTTTATCCTTTTACTTAATTAGGAGAACAGGCCAGATTTTTCGGGCAGTTGAATTCCGGATTTCCAGGTACGCTAATCCTGAATACTGACTTGTTGAAATAATTGCCTGCTTTAATCCGACAGGAAGAATACCTGAATTTATTTCTAAACCAGTGGGGCTAAATAAGCGAAAAACATTGTTTTCGCCGAAAGGCAAAACAGCTTGTAAATTAATTTCCTGCTCAACGGGATTTTGGAAATAAAAGGTATTATTAAGCTGAAATTCTGTTGTATGAATTAATGTTTCAACCACAAGAGGTCCGACCTCTATTTCACATCCATTGGCATCTATAAGATCCAAATAATAGGTGCCGGGAAAAATATCCAATAAATCTTCGGTTTCAACAGGGGCAGGTAAATCACCACCGGTCCAGCTAAATGAATAGGGTGGGGTGCCTCCCTCAACATTAATGTCTATGTACCCACTGGCATTATTAAAATTGGATGGACCAATTGATTCAATATCCACCACCACTACATCCGGTTCGGTTATAACGAAGGTCTGTGCCTGACTACAGCCGTGCTGGTCTGTAATGCTCATGGTATAATTTCCTGCGCTTAAATTCTGTAGTGCGGGGTTACTACTTCCGCTGGACCAGTTAAACTGATAAGGGGGAGTGCCTCCGGTTGCAGTAATTTGAATTAATCCGTCTGAAGCGCCAAAACAACTTACATTTTGCTGATTAAATAAAATAATTTCCAGGTCATCAGGTTCATCCAGGAAATAGTTTTCCTGAAAGGTACATCCGTTGGAATCACTTAGAGTAACTGTGTATAAACCCGTTCCGAGATTAGGATTTATAGGGCCGGAAATACCACCTGTCCATAAATAGGTGTACGGTGGTGTACCTCCGAAAGCAGCAATTTGCAAAGACCCTGTTTCATTTCCAGCGCAGTCAATAGGCTGACTTTCAAAAACGGCTGCATTAATAGCGGTCGGTTGCTGAATAGTTACGCTTGTTTGAGCTGTCTGCCCTAATTGATCACTGATTGTTACGGCATAAACACCGGCAGCCAAACCACTCAGGCTATTTCCGCTGGCCCCATTTGACCATTGATAAGTAATAGGTGCGAGTCCACCCTGAGGAAAAATAGTAATGACCCCATCTGATGCCCCATAGCAGCTTACATTTTGTTTGTTAATACTGCTAAAGCCAACTGGTGCAACCACCGTGCGTGTTAAATTATTTCCTAATGCTAAATCAAAACTTCCAGCCTCGCCATCATCAATGCCTATTGTTCCGGTATAATAAAACTGAACCGTTTCATTGTCGGCCACAGGCGGAGATTTCCATTTAAACGTATAGGTATTTGTCTGTGTGGAAAAATTTATGAGCCAGGGGGCATTATGCTGTGCATAGTTTCGGTTTCCGATATTGGCAAACTCCACATAGTTTCCGGGATTAGAATATAGTCCGAAATTATTTCCTGCCACATCTACTGCGGTAAGTTGAAAACCGGTATAATAGCCATCCGGACTGCTGGAATAAATTGATACAGAAACGTCATACCAATTGTCGGAAATTAAATATTGGGGAAGTCCTGAAATATTTATGCTGCCGGTCAAATCCACGCCATTATAATTATGACATCCGGCACAACTTCCTTCACCTGGTGCAGCTGTATATCCAGTTGTCAGGTTTGTCGAAGTGATACCGGCCCAACTTAAAAAGCAGATAAGAAACAGGACGGAGATGATTTGTGTCTTTCTCATTTTGGGATATTTTATTTTTCCAAAAATGAGCGATCTAATAGTCCGGATCAATTCTCTTGAACAAGCGGTGGCATGAAACTAGCAAGCGGTCAGGCAGGTTTGTCTAATAATTGCCAGACCTCATTTCGTCGCCGCCTGGAAACTTCAACTTCTGACTGGTCACTCATGACAATAAGTCCTGCATTCGTATAAGAATTTACAAGTGCCAGATTAATTAAATGCGATTTATGTACCCGCACAAAACCCTGATCACTCAATAAATCTTCATATTCTTTGAGGGTTTTAGAAGCCAGAATATGTCGTTTGCCCGTTAAATAAAAATGGGTGTAATTTCGCTCTCCCTCGCATCGGATGATCTCACTAGGGTGATAAAAAGCAGTACCCTGCTGACTTGGAATTGCTAATTTAAACTGGCGCGCATTTCCTTCTTTGAGATTATTGAGCAGGTTTCTGTAAAGTGGGTCTTTGGCTAATCCTTCCTGCCTTTTTTGTAAAAACCGATTAAATGCTGCCTTTAATTCTCCATTATCAATTGGTTTCAGTAAATAATCCAAAGCACTGAAGCGAATGGCCTGAATGGCATATTGGTTATAAGCGGTGGTGAAGATTACATCAAAGCTTCGATTTTCCAAAGCATTTAATACATCAAAGCCATTCATGTTTGGCATTTCCACATCCAGAAACAACAGATCTGGTTGAAAGGAATTGATCAATACTAATCCTTCCTCCGGACCGGAAGCCAGCTGTAAATCTGTTATTTCCGGAAAATGATTTTTTAATAAACGACTAAGCACCTTTCGGGCCCAATCTTCATCATCGATGACCAGGGCTTTTAGCATGGTAAGGTTTTTTCTCAAAATACGGTTTTCCTCCGATCAATTGCGGATCAATACGGGATAAGCTGCTTCAAATGCACGTCCATTGGAGATGGCGATAATTTTATATTGGTATTTTTTGCCACGCTCAATTTCAGTATCTAAATATTCAAAAGTACTTTCCGGAAAATCTTTTAAAACAAGCCAGTCACCCTGTTCTTCCGATCTAAGGATCTGTAAGCGTTCTGCATTTCGGGCTGCTGTCCATTTTATTAAAATTCCATTTCTGGTTTTTATCGCGGATACTTGTTCCGGGGCCATTACGGATTTTCCGGTCCAGTTAAAAATGGCTGGCTGGCTTCCGGAAGATTGATTTCCAAAAAGGTCAACAGCAATTATAGTCCAGGCATATTGCCCTGGTTCCCCCATACTATTGTCCAGGTATTTATTCGTATTGCGATCAAGTTCAGCAATTAATTGAGGACTATTTTCCTGGTCTAAATACTGGCGGTAAAGCTTATATCCTGCTAATGCCGGGACGCGCGCAAAAAGGTTTTCCCAGCTGATACTGACCTGTTCGTTGTCGGCACTGGCCTCGATCCAATGGATACTTTGCACGGGTTCTGAAACCGAAATCCGTATCGATTTTGAATTGGATCGTTCACTTTTTTGATAACTCTCACTCTCGGTAGCCAGCGCGTAGGAATAAATTTGCCCGGGAATTAAATTTTCGCTTGTGTCCACCCAGCTATGATTCTGGCCGGATGCAGGAATAAAAGAAGAAGCCAATTCCCATGCTCCCCGATAACCGGATGCTCTATACACGTAAAATCCTCTAACCGAACCCAGCGGGTTTTGCCAATCGAGTTGAATGCCTTCCGGTATTTCCGCTATTTGCCATTGTTCCGGAGGATATGCGGATCGGACATCTTTGTCGATGGAGTGGACGATCAAGGAGTGCCTGTTTTCTCCAAGCACATCATTCACTACCAGGTAATAAAACAAGCCTTCCATGGGGGTGCTCCCGGCATCCTGAAAACTTCGTTGATCAGGTTTCAATACTGCTATTCTTTCGTAGGGGCCGTTAAACGTATGTCCTCTGTAAAGATGGAGGCTTCTCACCCTTTCGGGGAATGCCAATTCCCAACTTAATTTACCTTCAGTTGCATCGAGTTTTCTGACCACCGGCTCCCGATCACTTTTTAAATAAGTATAATTAATTGTCGAAAAGGATTGTCCCCGATTTCCCAGACGATCCAAAGGTTCAACCCGGTAGGAATATTGACCCTCCACCTGCAACATGGTATCCTGCATTCTTGTAAAAATCGTATCGCCGCCGGAGGCGTGGTAAACCGACCAGGCCGGAAATATTTCCTGTTCATCTGCCGAGCCGCTTTGACTCCTGTAAACCCGAATTCGATCAACCATGGTACCATCGGTCGAGAACCATTTGAAATCTGCTACCGGACTATGCCTGATCTGCTCCTGCAGGATCCAACGACTTTCGAAAGGCACCCGTTCTTGCCATTGGATATCCCGGGTTTGACCGGCAATGCGATAACGGTATAATTTACCAGGCTTAATATCCGTATCGTACCAGGCCAATCCCAGTCCGATAAGGTTTGCCGGATCATTTAAAAAAGGATGGGTGGCACGTCCACTCTGTAGCCATCCCCAAAGTGCCTGTGAGCGAATCTCTGTTGAGCGTGAAGCCGGAAGAATAGGGGTTAGTTCATCCAGTCTGTCTTTCAATTGCCTCGCAGATATTGGAGATTCTAAAGTGGCTATGGCTTTAAAACGCCCATTTTCTTCTGCTCGTTCAATTATGATTGGTCCGGTTTGTTTGTTTTCCTGCAATTCTATCAGGACTCCGTCTCCGGCTTGTGATAAGGTAAACTCCTGTGCATAAACTTGCACTGCGAGGATACTAAATGTGATACAGATTAAAAATTTCATTATAAACTTGTTTTCGTGTCTGGGCACGGTTTTTTATTTCAGCGTTTTTTTCATTCGATACTAATCGCAATCAATGCCTAAATCCTGGACGGCAGTTTCTATCTGCATAGGATTTCCGCTGCAAGAGGGCCCGTTTATGTCCACATCCATCTCAATACCGCCTACTGATTCTCCAATTGTCAGGTCAACCCGCACACCTCCGCTCCAGCAATCTGAACTACACCAATCGAGGCAGACCGGAGGGATGCCAAACGGCGCACAAACCTGGTAATATCCCAGGAGATTTACGCTCGCACATCCGTAGATGTCAAAATTGCTGTTTTGAACCTTTGCACCAACTAAAACCTCGACCAGAACACCTACCCCGGTATCAAAACAGGGACCACCGAAGAGGAGTAAAAATTCGCCTGCACCGAGTACCGAAAATTCATAACTGTCTTCAGCGAAATCGGCAGCAATCCGGATTTCAACAATAATAGATGCTGAGAAATCCAGATAAATCACTTCCGGAATGACATCAAAACCGGTAGATGCATCCACCGGTGTCCATTTTCCATTGATTAAAAAGCCGCTAAATCCGTTTTGGAAAGATTCCGGTACAGCCTGGTAGGTGTACTCGTTCCAAACCTGAAGCATGTAAGGGGTGAACTCGGAATAATGGCCTGCCAGGGATATAATATCTATGACTCCGGCCACAGGAACATCGCCTTTCGCGGCAAGCATAAAATAGAAACCCTTTTCTGCCATGAGGAAATTTAGATCGGCTTCCTGAATAGTGACGACACCCATCGGAATATCCTGTGTTACATGCAGGAAAGCAGACAGGCTCAAATCAGCCAGATCAAAGATTATTTTCAAATTTCCAAAAGGCGTATTCATGTCGGTAACGGAAATGGCGGCACCGCTGGCTTCTATATCGCCCACGACCTCAAATCGGATTATTTCCGTATCTGCTTTCAGGCCCTTTGAAGAGCGGGGCAGAGCATTGAAATAAAAAGTTTCCCAATTATTAGCTGTTAGATTTGCCGGCATTTGCCCGTCTAATACTTCCAGATAATTGGTGCCCTGACTGCCACAGACAATTTTTTGATTTTGATTGTTAACCTGAATAACTTCGATCCGGCAGGCATTTGGGGTCCGAAGGAGTTGGGCTTTTAATTCGATGCTGTTTTGCTGGTCATCGTATGCCCGAATGGTACCGGCAGCAGTAAATTTCCCCTGTGTAAAGTGCTGGGCACCGACATAATTAGCACTAATAAATTCCACCTTTCCAATGCCGTCCAGATTGACATTCAGGTGGTCCATCTGCATCACTATATTATTGGCAGGTTTGCTGAAACTTAATACACCTGAAGTGCCCGGGACATCTGGAATATGCAAGTCTGCTTCTCCGGTAAGAGTGAAATAGTTCAGGCTGGTCTGAATACCATGTAACTGAAATTCAAGCACCTCATAAATCCAGACAGTTTGTTCATCTATGTCCAGATATTGTTCTCCATTACTAATCAATGAAAAACTATTGAACGTAATCTGGCCCGGCTGGAACTCCGGGATGTTTGTTTTTGCAGCAGGTGTGTTCCCATCGCTGAGGATTTCGATACGCCAATGTGGCATCAGGTCTGTCGGAACCTTTGGGTCTAAATAAAATACCGGATCCTGACCAGTGATTTCCAGCTCAGCAACACCTGCAATGCTGAGTCCTGTGCCTGTGCGTTTATTTATGTTTAATTGCCCGACATCAATATCGTCATACCGAATGATGAGGTTCTTAACCGGTACATCCAGTGACCCGGTTTTGATTGTAACGGTTGGTATATGAATTCCACCATTATTATTATCGTAATACCAGCTGCTACTTGCCTGAAACTCCCAGGTCTCCAGAGAGAAGGTCAATGCATCCCCCTGTTGGAATGGCAGTATATTATCCGGAAGAATGTTGATATAACCGGCCTGGATTTCAAGATCAGAAGGCGATGCTAAGGGGATATTTGTGTGTAGCACCGTAAACAGTGCTACCGTATCCTGAAAGACATAGGATTGGTAGCGGTCGGCTGAAGCGGAAAATTCATGCACCTTAAATGTTGGATCTGCTATGACCGGGCCATTTCCACGGACGGAGGCATAACTCATTACGGAGAAAGCTCTTTGCGGGTAGGGAACACTCGTTGGCCGGAAAACAGCCAGCTTTATATCGTCCGGGGTATTTCCAAGATGCAGCTTCCCGGTATAATTATAGGAGAATGCAAAGGAGGCTAAGTCCATCGAAACTTTACCTTCAATTAATCCTTTTCCGGGACTCTCTTCCCGAACAATCAAAACCGAGTTTGTGCTATTTTGACCAGAAGTGCCAGGGGCTGAAACAGGCGTTAGTTTGCCCTGGAATGCATGCATAATCCCAACCGGAATGCTCAGCGCATCCAACTCAATACTGCTCTGTATTGGATCAGGGATCAGTTTTCCGGTTGGTCCGGGAATTAATACTACCTGAACTTCCTGAAAATCCAGCCGGGTTTCTGTGAGTACTAATTGAAAATTCGGATTATCCGGTATAGACACAAAAGCGCCACTTAATCGATAAGTATTTCCGCCCAGGTTTGTTGCAGATTCGATTTCTACCGGCAACTCCCAGATGTGTGTGAGGTCGGCACCTTCTAATATTTCCAGGTGCAAATAGACTGGTGCATTTACCGGAAGGATAATATCTTTTGCATCTCCGAAATAAGCTGTATTCGGATCTGATTTTGTAGCCCGTATTTTCAAACTCAAAGGAACTGCTTGTCCGCCGGCCGTATAAACAAACTCTTCGGGTACCCCATTTAGGGTGTAATTTCCATTTTCATCAGTAAAGGTTTCGATCAATGGAAGGCCATACTCCCAAACCTGGTAATCATCTAAGAATACTCGAGCACCGGCAAGTGGAAGGCTATCTGGTCCGGCGGTAACCAGGCCCGAAATGGAAGCACCTTGTAATAGTGTTATTGGAATATCAATTGGTTTTTTGGAAATGGGAATTTGCAGACTTTCCTGATAGGGAACCAGATTACTTCCATCCGGAGGGTCAATTCGTACGAGAAATTCAAGTCCGGGACTGGCAAACGTGGTAGAAGCTATACCCGCCCGGTTGCTGGTGAGGATATTTTCCTGGACATGAATCTTTGCCGAATGTACCGGACTGCCGTTTTCATTTGTCACGATAAATCGTGGCCGATGCAATTTTTCGGGAACGGTAAAAACACCCAGGTAATGGGCTTGTGATCCGGAAGCCGGAATGGTAACTAAAAAAGTATCTCGAAAATATTGGTCGGAATAAGGATCAATAATGAGCATTAAAGCTTTTCCGGATTGAGACGGAAAATGAAAAACCGATTTTTGGGGAAGGACTTCCAACTC
>JAGQWR010000202.1:0-10500 GCA_020437105.1 Saprospiraceae bacterium | reverse complement strand
GTACTATTTACTAATTCGGTCGGATACCAGGGGCTGTCCTCTATCCGGACATCAGCCAGTACAGGTTCTCCGGATTCGTTTACCACATAGCCAAACACGGAAGCCAGAGGCACCATTTGAATCTCCTGGAAATCCTTAAATGTGCCCATCTCCAGACTGAATGGATCCGGTGGATGGATTGTTTCGGCATATCCATAGCGGTAGCAAAATAATTGGTATCCATGTCCCGACTCCAGTGGATTGAACTCAAAATATCCATCTGGACCGCTTAATTCTGATTTGATGAGCTGGCCATTTTTCCTCAATTCAATGACCACATCCGGCAAGCCAATTACGCCATGTTTTACCCGTCCGAAAACGACCGGATGGTCCGGCTCCATAATAATTTCGGTATTGAATGTCGGGACTTCATATTCGCTGTTGAAAATATGCATATTGTTAAACCCGAGAATCGGGTCCATTGGCATCAGTCCGTTGCCATGCACATAGGGCGTTGTATTGGGCTGATTACTGTATTCAATTCCGTTTCCCTCTGGATAGGAATTAACCGTTGTAACATAGGAGTAAGGTGTGTTGCTGGCTTTTGAGCTGGCGCGCAGCAAATATTTGCCTGAAGTTGAAATAGGATGCTTTACCAAATTCTGAAACAACACATTTCCTTGTTGTCCGGTTTCTCCGCTGGATAAAATCCGAAAGCTAAATCCGGGTGGAATGATTTCTGTTTCTCCCAGATTCTGTCCCTCATTTTCAGGAACATCATAAATCACCGGATCATTTAATCCACGCAAAACTTCCACCTTGATACCTTTTAAGATAGATCCGGCAGTAGCTTGCTGTATTTGGTCTGAGCTGGATTTTGTGGTAACATTTAAGTTGTATGCCTTAACCAGTGATACGAGTGGTGGAAGTTGCAAGTCCTGGTTGGGTTGAATGATCACTGCCAGATCGGGACTACAGTAATAAGGGCTTTCCACAATAATCCGTAGAACTTCATAACAACCAATATATTCAAAGGAATTATAGGAAACGTCATTAATAATTATTTGTCCTCCAGCGGTTGCATCAATTACACCAGAATTATCTCCTCCGGAATAAGCAGTGCCAAGTCCTTCGGTGTAAAATCCAATATCCAGGAGGCTGTCCACCTGGATATAGTTGAAATTATAATTCCCTTGTTCATCGGTTTGTGTTACTGCCAGTACCTGGCCAACTCCAAAGCCATCGGAGGACAGCAAGAGCGGATTAAGGGGATGAGCGGGAACTGCTCCACCTGCGATATTTCCATAACGAGGACTTATAAATTCAGGTGCTTCTCCAGCTTTATGGGGAAGTTCGTAAATGATATCCCGAACAAGCTTAATTGTTTTATTTGCCAGTGGAATTGCGTTGTTCGGATTGACAGGATATGGATTAATAATAATAGGCTGTTTGTAATCCATTGCCTGATTTAGCACATCCTGATTTATGTCAACGATTTGGGTATTTGTAATTTGTAAACTCTGGTCTGATGAAGATACTTCCTGCCCTCTTCCTGGGAAGCGATAAAGCAATTGACCACTGATGGACGAAGTGGGGAAATTAAAATTATTTATACTTTCTAATTCGTTTCCCGATTCGCCAAGAGTAAGCCCTTCCTCCAGTCGAAATGTACAAACAGGACTCCTGCCATTATTATTAAAAATGACCCGTTCTAATAAATCCCGGGCTACCACTTGTACGGCATAGGTGCGTCCTTGTTCCAACGGAATATCATAAGGCTGCCAGACATATACAGGCTCCTGTATATCCCGAAAAATGATCGGATTTCCGGCTAAATAACTGTATGCTCTGTCCATTGCCTCAAATGGGTTTTCATTTTCCTGCAGTGGAACTACGTATAAGTCATAGACGATCAGCGCATCCTGGGTATTACCAATTGGAGGCGTCCAGGAAATAACGGGTAAATTATTTTCCAGGCTGGCACTACATTCCGGACTAATTATTGCAGGTGGATCCGGATAACTGATAAAGACAGGTACACAACCTGCCGGTGCTGAAGCAGAAAGTAAGCGCGTACCAATAAATTCTCTGGCTTCCACACAAAAACTATAATTTCCTTCGGGGAGCATTCCGGTGGTAATAATATTTCGCTGAACGCTACCGGGTACATTGGTTTCCAGATTATCAAAATCCAGAAAGTCAGACGCATCTGTGGCAACAATTAATGTCCGCATTTCAAATGGGGCTAATAAAATTGGGGTGGAAGGAAAATATTCTGGCTTGGTGAAAATCAGATATCCATTATCGCCTTCAATTCTGCCTGTCAGTTTTATGGAAAGCTGATCCGCCGTAGTATTCTGCAGAATTATAATTGTCTGGTTCTGGTAGTCGGCCAGATAGGGACTATAGGGTGGTGAAATGACAGGCGTGACAAGTACCTCATTTTGACCTATAGCTGAAAAAACACCTGTCAGGAGAAAAAACAAAAAATAATATCGGAAGTAATTGGAAGCAAACATGGGTTTGATTTTGGACTTAAAATTGAAGTGAATAAATCAGGAAGCCTCTGTTCTCCAGGAAGTCCTGTCCAAAGGAAGCCAAGGGTGCCTTATTTCGCCGAAAGGCATATTGAAGCCGGATCTGGTGTTTCTTAAAAAGTCGATAGGATACATTGCCCATCAGGCTTATTAAGTTTCCTTTTTCATCCGGATTTTCAGGCTGATAATTTTGATAATAAGCCAGTTGGAAGCTACTGTTGAAACGATTGTCAAAAAATGGTTTTTGGATAGACCACAATGCGCCGTAGGTGGTCAGGTGCCCAAGGGTAAGCTGACTGCTACGAAATAACAGGGTAAACTGCTGACTCCACTTTTGGACCCTGTTTTGAAGGCCGTAGCTGATGCCGACGTTCCAACTTTTTATAGACCCAATACTGGCATCGAGACCGGTGAGCGCATAATAACTGAAGCTTGGATTTATGCTTTGCCGGAGGTTTTCACCAAAGGAGAATCGGGGACTGACCAAAGCCTGATGCGATACCTGTGCGATAATTACCGTATCAGGCAAATTTGGATTTAAAGCAGCCTGGCTAAGTCCGTAATTGCTGTATTGAGCACTTAAGTTGAAATCGGGGGAGGGCTGTAGCATTAGCTGTACAGAGCCAATTATTCGCTTGGTAGTGGCTAATTTCTGGCCATAGAGATTATCGGTTTGTCTGCCTATACTGCCGGATAAAACATATTTTCCATCTTCGAGAATAAGCCGCGGAGCCAGGCTAAATGACTGGAGGTCTGTTTGAAAAAAATAGGCCCCCATACTTTTATAGTCGGGATCAATTCTTCGATATTTCAGGCTTATTGAAAAAGGCCGGGAGCCTATTGTCAATTTACTTTCAGCAGCTGAATATACCTGTGAGCTCTCCCGGGGCAGCATAATGTTGCTGATAAATTTTTGAGCCGGGATGGTTGTATCCGGAAGGATCTCACTGAATTGATCTCGGGTGTAGGCACTTACTGCCAGATCCGCCGACCAGCTCAGCCATTCTGTAAAGGTTATCCGATGACTTAATCCGATGACGGCATTTTCTTCCGGGGCTTTTTCTAAATCGGACGGAAATAAATTCGACTCGGGTACATCCCGGCCTTTTAAATAAATGAGGTCAATAAAGTTACGCTCGGAGCCAATTCCTATTTTAACGGAATACCCGATTTGTTTGTAAGACGGCTCCGATCCCGGTAGTAAATATGTCGTGCTTGTTCCCGGGGTGTTTTCATATTGGATTGGTTTACGAAACCGACCATACGCTGCCGCGAATCGAAATTTGCCAGGGTTTAGTTCCACACCGGTTCCCAATATGCGTTTCCCGGCCAGAGTGAAAGGAGAATAAACCGGATTAAAATACCCCAGGTGCAATTTAGCCCATTTGTAATACGGCGATACGCCAAATTCATTAAAGGGTTGCTGGATGTTCCGCTGCTGATTGGAGAATAAGAAATAGAATGGCAGGGAGAAACCATAAATCTCCAAAACAGGCGAACCGGTCAGGTACCAGCTTAACCCCGGCTGGATCGGATTTTCCAGGTTGCTTTGGTACGCCTGAACTGCGAGGTTTATACCAGCGTGTAACTGTACTGGTTTTTTATCTTTTAAATTACCCAAATCTTGTGCGAGCAGACTTGTGCCAAAAGAAATAAACAGGAGAAATAGTTGAAAGCGCATGAGGAATTCGGGATTTTTCCTCAATTTGATACCGTTGCTTTAGTTTTCCTATTTGACTTATCCAGTGGTTAATCTGGGAAATCAAATGGAGGGGAAATTGAATTTTTTTGGTTGTTGCTGACTGCAAAACAGGGTAAATAAATAACAGGGCATTAACCTCCGGGCAGTCGAATTATAACCCGGGTTCCCAGGGCATTCCCCTGGTCATCTTCCAGGTCTTCTATCGTTATACTGGCATGTTGCCCGGTTTGCTGCGTGACAGCTTCGATTCGTTCGAGGGCGAGGTTCATGCCTTTAGACTCATGCGTTTCTGTAGGTATTTGTTTGGATTTCCGGGCTTTTGCGGCAGCCCTTCCAATGCCATTATCTTCTACTGTGCAAATAAGGAATTCCTCTTGATCTTCTGCAAAATGGATGAGTAGTTTACGAGAACCGGATTTAGGTAATAATCCATGCCAGATTGAATTTTCTACAAAGGGTTGAATCAGTAAACTGGGTAATCTGAAAGCATCAATATCAAGGTCCGGTTCTGCTGTTATCTGGAATGAGAACTGTTCATCAAAGCGCATTTTTTCTAATTCCAGATAGAGTTCAAGCAGGTGGATTTCCTGGTCTAATCGAATGAAATTCCGACTCGAATAATCCAAAATAAGTCTTAATAATCTGGAAAACTTAGAGAGGTAATGATAAGCAGCGTCTATTTTTTCCGACAAAATACATTCCTGAATTGAGTTGAGCGAGTTGAAAATAAAATGCGGATTCATTTGAGCACGAACAGCCATCAATCGGGTTTCTGCCATACGCTGATTTAACTCCAAAAAGCGTTTTTCCTTTTCTATTATTTGTTGTTCGGCTTGTGCTTTTACAATTTTATTTGCACAAAGAGAAGCGACAATAGAAAGCGTTTTTAAATGGGATGCACTAAAAAAATGACGCTTTGGATGTTCACAATCCAGAATACCTATCAGTTTGTTTTCATGTTTGATAGGTACACAGATTTCGGAAAGTCGCTTTATATCATCAACAATATACCGGGGGTCCTTGCTCGTATCAGAAACTATTTCAGCTTTGCCGGACAAGGCAACTGATCCAACAATTCCTTTTCCCAGCGGGATCGTAATCGGGCTGGCGATTTCAAGACGTTTTGGGTTTTTTTGGCCGGCTGCTGCCTTTTGAACCAGGTCGTCTCCCTGCAGCAAATAAATAACACAATCTTCAAAGCGCAGACGCGATACAACATTACGAGCCAGATCCCAAATGATTTCCTCCACCGTATTTTCCGCATAGGTGGAAGTTGCAAAATAATCGATTGTGCGTTGCAACTCTCCGCGTTGTCGGCGCTTTGATTGCCATCGAATGATTTGCCAGAAGCATAACATTCCAAGAATTACACAAAGAATATAAAACCAGCTGGTCTGCCAGAAAGGAGGTCGTATTTCAATGTTGAATCTGGCAGGAGTTTTACTCCAGTCTCCAAGAGGGTTGGCAGCATAAATTTCAAATTTAAAGTTGCCTGCCGGCAATTGTCTGTATGCAACTTCATGCTGGCCCTGGATGTATTGCCAATCTGCTTCATAGGGTAAAAGCCGATATTTAAATCGATTTTTTTCAGCGTTTTGAAAGGCAAATCCGGAGAATGAAAATCGCAGTGCATGTTGCCCCGGACTCAGGCGAATATGGTCTTCTTTTGCGGTTTCATTCCATCGGTACAAAACTATATTCTGATAGAGGTGGAATACCTCTCGAATATAGGCAGTAGCCGGCCTTAAACTGTTGTGGAGGCTATCCGGAGAAACGCTGAGAATACCATTCGAACAGGCAGCATATATTTTACCATTCTGCCCGGCCATTAAAAACAGATCCGGGTAAGCGGGGGAGAAAAAACCATCTTTTTCATCAAAACAGAAACTTTCACCAGTTGAAGTGATTTGGCAAATTTGCCGAAAACTTCCAGCCCACAAACTACCCTGGTCATCCAGGCAAATGTCGAGCCAGACATCTTCTTTTAAGCTGCTTGGTTGTTGCCAGTCGGTATTTATTTGTATGCTGTCAGTGTGCAAGGTAAGGGCCAGAATTCCGTCTCCTCTGGTTGAAGCAAAAGCCAGGTTTTCCCGGTCAATTATTAATTTGGAAATAACAGGCTCAAACGGCGGAAATCCATGTATTGACACAGGCTGCAAGCCCAGACTTTCATCTAAATAAAATATGCCCTGGTCACTGCCGAAATAGAGCTGGCCGGATGCCGTTTCTGCGCAGGAGTTTAGTGAAATATAATGCCCGGCGCCCCGATCAAAATTAAATCTGGTAAAACGATAATTTTCGGTGCCTCCAATTTTTATTATTTCTGTTAAGCCGCCATCTCCTCCTGCAAATAATCGTCCAGCGCGGCTTTTATGAATAAAAAAATGTGAATTGTCTCCAATCCCATCGGCAACAGTAAAGTGATTTATTTTTTCGCCCTTGATGTGTAAAATTCCTTCGTATGCAGAAGTCGCCCAGATTTCTGTTGAATCTATTGACAGAAACGCCGTTAATTCTGCCCGTTCAATACCAAATTCCGGTCCGTTAATATATAATTCAACGCCATTGGTGGTCCATCGGTAGGCCATTCCTTTCGTGGTTCCTGCGATTGGATTTCCATTAAAATCTTCTCCGAGACTGAAAATAGTCGGAACTGCATCTGTGTGTTTTTGGAAGGCAACGGGCCGTGCTTTAAGGGCTCCTTCCCAGCTGCCAATCCAAAGGTTATGCTCCCTGTCCGCAAAGGCTGTATTAAGTTGGATCAGATTATAATCAGATGGATCAATGAGTAATTCAAGGCTGTCGGCTTTTTGTATGTACAGGTAATTGCTGCCACAAAAAAGGAGACCCAGCGGGTGCCTGAATATCCGCTTACCAAAGTTTTGTGCTTTTTCGTATGTTTTTACCACTCCGTTATTTAATTGGTAAAAACCAGAACGACCGGCCCAATAAAGAGTTCCGGCATCCAGAAACAAAGCTCTAAAATCTTCTTTTAAATTTTGCTGGCCCCAGATGCGTTTTAATTTTCCGCTTTGGTAGTTGTAGATAAAAAAATTAGTGGCGATGTACAGACTGCCATTTGGCGCTATTTCCAGACTTTGTATCCGGGTGTCTTCAAAACTTTGATTAAACCAATCACTTAGAATTTGTTTTGGTTGAAATTTCGGCGAAAGCCCCAGCCGAATAGAGTCAATTTGGGCAGCAGGTAAATAATATAAACCTTCCAGGCCACCCAGCCATAAGCCACCGGTGCTATCCTGTACGAGGGTATTTAATCCCCAATTATTGCCCGTGTAGGGACTCGGTATAAGTTGATTATTTCGGAAATAAAAGAGTCCGTTTAATCCGGATAACCAAAAGCCCGATTTTTGGTCAGCTAAAAATTGAGTGCATTTTCCCAGACGCACGCCCTTGGCATTAAAATAGTGATCAAAGGCATAGCCGTCATAGCGACTGACACCCAGATCCGTTCCTATCCAGACAGCTCCTTGTTGGTCCTGATGAAAGGCATGAATTTCAGCCGAAGGCAATCCTTCCCGGGTGCCCAAACGCTCGAAAGCAAACGTTTGGGCAGATAACAGGCCCGATCCGCCAGACAGGATGAATATCAAAAACCACTTCCAATACATCTACTCAAGATAAACCAAGCGGATCAAAAAGCCCGAATAAAAAACAAAGGCTGTTAAAGTCGAATTATCTTTTCCAGGTAAATGTCATCTTCGACAAACAATTTTAGAAAATAAATACCCGCACTTAAATGGCTTAAGTCAAGCTGGATGGCTTCTGAGCTTATGATGCAAGGGGCGCGCTGTATTAATTTTCCATCAGACCCAAGTATTTCAATTTGCCCGGTACCGGATTTAATATTTTCGGTTAAAATTTGAATTTCCCCATTTCCCGGATTGGGGCTAATCCTTATTTGAGCAGTGTTAGTAAACTGTTTGGTGGCAACTGTATTAACGCCTATACTCATTCCGTTTCCAAAACTGGTGACCCAGATTTCATCGGAATTAAAAGGATTAAAAAATATCCGGAGTGGGTGAAGGAATCGATATGCGCTAAATTGGGTAAAATCGGGTTGATTCGTGTTTAGGTTATTTGTAAACAAAAGTCCTTCATCTTCTGTCGAGACATAGGCGATGTTCGGCTGGCCAGGCTGAATACCGATAGACTCTACCCGGAAGCTGTTGAGGATTTTTTCCCAGTTTTGTCCGCGGTCGCCAGAGCGAAATAAGCCGCCTTTATTATTAGCTGCACCTCCCCAACCACTAAAAACAGCCGCATACCAGATATTCTGGCTTGGATCATTTGGGTCGATGACCAAATCTTTTGTCCAGTAAAACATATCCGGGTGGGAGCGGTCTTCCCAGGTTTGGCCGCCATCCGAGCTGTAAAAGACACCCGAACTGGCTGTAAAGTTACTTGTGCGCCTGCCGGCGAAGGAACAGCTTATGCTGCTGTCATTTAATACCCACAAGCTGAGCGGGTGCCCTTCTGTACGAGGCGGATTAGGAAGTTTTATCCAATTAGACGCAGCTCCAGCCAGCAGATTTTCGGTTTTATAAATTCCTCCCTGACTGCTATGAACTACTGCGGCATACATGATATCCGCATCATTTGGATCCATTGCAACCGAAACAACCGGATAGCCAAAGTCTTTTAGCGTTTGCCAGGATGTTCCCTGGTTTTCAGAGAACAGAATTTTTCCGCTGCCACCATTTATTGAGGCGTCTGTGAGGTAGGTGCTTTGATATAAATCGTGTACGGAGGAGGTTGCTGCATAAAGCGTACCACCAGCAGATTCTACAAATTGGTATGTTGAATTCAGGTTCCGATCAACCTTGTCAAAGGTCCAGTTTAAACCAGCGTCCGGACTGGCCATTCCGCCAATATCGGTAAAGGCACTAAATACCTGATCGGGACTTGTCCAGTGCATCCACCAGGCAGATGTGTTTTCCAGTCCATTTCCCTGATACAATTGTTTTTTAGGGGTTGCAGCGCCTGCGGAATTTTCATCGCCCTGATTTACATAAGCCTGTTTCCAGCTTTGTCCGCCATCTGTGGAGCGGTGGGCAAACCCCAAATCTGTCAGCAAGACCTGATCCGGATCCGAAAAGGAGACAGCCAGACCAAGGGCATATTCTCCGTAATACCAATCCTCATCTCCCTGATAACCCGACCAACCTGTTGTAATATTCTGATTGTTTTGGGTTTGGAAAACGGCCTCCCAGTCATCGCCGCTATTTGTGCTTTTATACACGACCGGATAAGAATTACTGTCATTGGTTCCGGCTACATAAACGATTTCCGGGTTGTTGCCAGCGCTTGCTACCTGGAAAAGACCAACGCTGCCCGGTATCCCTGTTCCGACAGGTTCCCAATTGGTAGGGTTGGTTCCCATCTGTCTTCTGAAAATATTTTGATAGCCGCTATATTCCCAAGCCTGAACGGTTGGGTAGAGGTCAGCCTGGTGCAGTCCGATTCCATAAAGTGTCAGGGTGTTTCCCGTTTTTGCACCGGTGAAAGTCGCAAATCCTGTATTCGCCGGAAGGCCCGGATTTGAATCCAGCATGGCCGTTTGCCCACCATTAACCGAAATCAACATGCCAGAATTGGTGCCAATGTAAACCGTTGTGCCGTTCCAGAAAACGCCGGCAATATGCAGGTTGTCCTCGGGGTCAGTATAGCTAAGCGTCCAGGATGTGCCGCCGTCGTCGGAAAACCACAATTGCCCCCAGGTCGATACAAAAAGTTGATCTGTTTCGTTTGGATTTGCATAGAGGTAAAGGGCTTCCCCTCCGGTTGGATCTACAACAGGACTCCAGGATTGTCCCCCGTCATTACTTCTGACTGGAAAGGTAAACTCCTCTCGAAATTGCAGCGCCAGGACATAGAGGCGATCCGGGTCGGAAGTGAATTGCACCTCACTATTCTGGAAAGCCGTAAGATCCGCAGAAGCGAAAAACCCCCAGGATTGGCCACCATTGTTGCTGACAAATAACTCGGTCATGTCGCAGGACATGTATAAATTATCTGCATCATGCGGACTAATTGCCGGAGAAAACAAGGCACCGCCACCGCCAATCCCCCGGTTTTCAAACTGGAGTGGTTGGGCAGAAACAATAAAGTTGCCAAAAATTAATGCGATCAGAAAAGACAGGATACGGGTTAACATAACAATCGGTTTAATAAAAGGTCCAAAACACTTTTACTACGGAATATACGAAGGCTGCCCTTAAAATTATGTATTAGAGTTTGTTGGGATTCTAGAAATCGGCGTTA
>JAGQWR010000201.1 GCA_020437105.1 Saprospiraceae bacterium | reverse complement strand
CCAAACCACTTTCGTTTGGGTATATTTTACGACTGTTTGGAGTTGAGGGTTGAGATCGGGTTTTGCTGCAATATCTGCAATTTTGCCTTTTTTCCTGCGGAGCGCCTCATCCTCAAATGCCGGGAATGTAAATCCATAATGGAATAGTTATCCAATATGTTTTTTGGGCATTTGAGCTACAAAGTATTCTAATTTGTATTTACCTCGTTATAAATTTGATTCTAAATACCACATCTTGATTAGAAGTCAATCTTTGCTCCAACGGAGCAACATCTTTGTAGCATATTCTTATTTGCAGGTCATCATAGCTCCGTAGGTGCGGCACTTTAATATTTTTGGTGTCACCCCGATGGGGTTTGATATTTGTCGCGGTTTTTTGGCTACAAAGATTTATCTCCTACGGAGATGAGGTTTTGCATCTCAAGAAAGGATGGGTTTTTTCATTTGTATTTACTTCGTTCCTCAGGATGGACGTATTTAGAAAATAAAGAAAAGGTCGCCCTCCGGATTTTATCGTTTTTCCACTTTTGGCGTCAAAAGTGGAGCAACCTGCCTGCCCGGCAAGTATGCCAGACTTGGCAGGCAGGAACCGCCGGCTGGTGAGGCTTCGGCTAAAAAGGACCGAGCCCTCACGCTTCAAACGCGTGAAACCTTCGCGCAGCGAACCTACCCTTACCCCTAAAAGCCGGAAAATTTAATCCATAATGGAATACTAACCCAACACGTTAAAAGGTAATCCCCCGAAAGGCTTCATACCCTTCCTCCCACCAGGCATTTAATTGTTCGGGATCAAAGATAAAAGCCTGCTCAGCAAGCAGACGAGGCGTATAGTAAAATTGAATTTTTACTTTTTTATTCGCCGCAGCTAATTGGCCTATCGTTATATCATCCCGCACAATCTGGTGAAACATAAAATCGTATGCCCGCATCATTAATTGTAAGGCATTCTGAACCGGAGGTAATTTTATGGCCATCCGCTCCGGACGAAGCACAATGACGTCTATATGGGTAGCCCCCATATCAACTGCCTGTCGGATCGGAATGACATCCCCAAAGCCTCCGTCTCCATATTCCTGTCCATCCTTAGTGACCAGACTCATAAAGGGAATTAGATTGGAAGAAGCCCAAATCCAATCACAAAAATCCTGATAGGAATAATCATCACTCGATTTATACTCTAAGGTCTGGGTTGTAAAGTTAGTCACCGCAGCAACGACCTTTTTATTGTTTGCTTTTAAACGCTCAAAATCTTTTTTTGTAAAACTTTTTTCAATCAACTCCCGGAGCTTGTGGCTGTCGCCCAATGTTTTTTCTCTTCTCCAAAACATGCGCAATATGCCCAGGTGATTAAATTTAGTTTTAAAGACCCCGTCTTTCTTTTTAATAATAAATGGACAAATTGTAAAAATGTCTTTCTGCCGTGCTGTCGTAAAAACGTTTCTGGCTTTTTCTAAATTATCCGAAGCAAGCAAAGGCGCCAGCAGGCTTCCGGTAGATGTCCCTACAAATATGTCATATTCCCTACCACAATCTTGCATCAAATAAGTGGCCACTCCACTGGCAAAGGCTCCTTTACTTCCTCCACCTGAAATAACTAAGGCATTCATACAATTTCAATTTTCAATAAAAAACATTGGGGATTAGTAATTCAATACCTTTGGTAAATGAATCCAGCAAACATTGTTATTGGCCTGCTCCTGTTGGTCCTCCCCTTTATGGCATGGTATTTATTTGTAAAAAAAGAAAACCCGACAGATAAAAAAATGCCAGCCGAATGGAAGGATTATCTAGGTCGAAAGGTAGCTTTTTATCAGGCGCTCTCCAAACCTGAGCAGTCTCGGTTTGAGCAGGCGATTATGCAGTTTTTTAACGATGTGACCATAAGCGGTGCCGGCATCCAAATTGATGATTTTGATCGCTTATTAGTGGGAGCCAGCGCAGTAATCCCTCTGTTTGGTTTCCCCGGATGGCGCTACCGCAACCTGAATGAGGTCTTGTTGTATGAAGGAACCTTTGATGAGGATTATGACACCAAAGGCAAGGAACGCAATATCTTGGGGATGGTAGGATCCGGTGCGATGAACAGGATCATGATCCTGTCTAAACCCGCTTTGCATCAGGGATTCGAAAATCAACGCTCAAAAAATAATGTTGGCATTCACGAATTTGTGCATTTACTGGATAAGGCAGACGGCGCAACAGACGGAATTCCGGAGGTATTAATGCAGGGACAATATGCAATCCCCTGGGTAAAATTAATCCATCAGGAGATCCAGGCCATAAAGACCGATCACTCCGACATCAACCCCTATGGCGCAACCAATGAAGCAGAGTTTCTGAGTGTGGTTAGTGAGTATTTCTTCAATCAACCACACCTGTTTGAGGAAAAACACCCGGAACTGTTTTCCATGCTCGAAAAAATATATCGGATTACTTAAACAGGTAAACACCAATAGAAAAGTCGCACTTACTGGTCAGTGTTAAGAAGCAGATACTCCCGATAGTTATCGGGATGATTTACACGTATTTGCATCAAAGCAAATGAGCCGCCGGAGGCAATGTTTCAGATTATAGTTTAAAGTTTAGAGTTTATGGTTGAGACTGGGTACTGCCGCGGCCACTACAGCCTCGTACTTTTTTCCTGCGGACCGCCTCACCCTCAAATGCCGGAAATTTTAATCCACAATGGAATAACTATTCCAACACATTTTTTGGCATTAGCTGCTTTAGCGAGCAGTTCCTAAAATGCGTTAAAAACTAGGTACTGTCTGAGCAAAAAGAGCTTGAGCAAAATAAAAAATCCTTAGCATCAACATGATTTTTAGCCAGAATTCCAGACTTTAGGCGAGTTTAGCTAGTTTAGCATTTTCGGGGCAGCGCAGCGTGAAGAAGCAGGTACTCCCGATAGCTATCGGGATGATTGTTGCTTCGTTGCATCAAGGCAAAGAAGCCGCCGGAGGCAATTTTTCAGTTTATAGTTTAAAGTTTAGGGATTAAAGTTTAGGGTTTATGGTTGAGACTGGGTACTGCCGCGGCCACTACAGCCTCGTACTTTTTTCCTGCGGAGCGCCTCACCCTCAAATGCCGGAAATTTTATTCCACAATGGAATAACTATTCCAACACATTTTTTGGCATTAGCTGCTTTAGGAAGCAGGCCTTAAAAACAAGGACCGAGCTTTCACGCTTCAAACGCTTTAAACCTTCGCACAGCGAGCTACCTCACCACAACAATCTTCTCGATCGCGCTATAACAAGCCGATTCAATTTGCACCATATAAGTACCGCTTGCAAAGCGACTCATATCAATCTCTCGTACATTATATCCCTCCTCCAGCTGAAAATTTTCTTCCCAGAGCCACTGACCAGCTGCATTGAAAATAACGACATGCGCGGAAGGGGCAAATCTAAAGGTCGCCAGATTTAAGTATAACTTGTCTGTGACCGGATTCGGGAATAACCTGGATTCAAAATAGGATTCTGCAACTTCATATGACACTTCCCGGCCGCAGCCATCTTTAGCTGTGTATAAAATGGTTTCATTCATTTCCGGTACATAAAACACGCGCCCGCTACTAATAGAAACCTCCGGAGATTGATCCGAGTACCACTTTACATAAGTGCGGGCATTATCCACCTCCAGGCGGCTGATACGCCCTGGACAGGCTTCATCCCGAATTGCTGTCAAACGCATTTGGTACAGCAAATCATCTACTTCCAATGCTCCGTTTTCATGCAGAATCAAATGGGTATTGAATTCGGGTTCGTTCCAGGAAGTACGAATACCAGAAGGCCATTCTACCACAATAGAATCTATTCGTTCAGCAAGCCCTAAGCCAAAATGGAGCCGCATACCTGATTGAGCCGTGTAGCCTCCGCCAGTCAGACATTGTAATTCCTGTTTTTGCATCCTGGATGCTCCTGCCTCCTCATAATACACAAATACCCTGCTGCCTATGCCATTCCTATTGGAGGCTTCTCCCTGCAAATCAATCCCCACAAATCCGTTACAATCCTCCGAGGTATTCCTATAAATGGAGTTAAGCGCGCCATAACTGGAGCCCTCGGTATATCGATTAGTCTGTACAAAATCCAACCGCCCGTCCATATCATAATCCGCAGAAGCCAATGCGTAGGTGATATAATCATTATTGTAGTTAAGATTCGTCTCTACAATTCGGGTAAAACTGCCATCTCCATTATTTTGGTGAAATTCCTTGGGCACACCAAAGTGATGCATTAATATCAAATCCGGATCCCCGTCATTATCAAAATCGCCCCAGACACTGCCGTCGCCTGAAAACTCTCCAACGGTATAAAAATCGGCTGTTGAGAGTTCGGAAAAAGTGCCGTTTCCCATATTCCTGTAAAGTCTGTCATTCCCGGTGCCGTCAACTAATACAACATCCATCCATCCGTCTCCATCAAAATCAGCCCAGCTGGATGAGCGACAATAATTCATGGGGCTAAATCCCATTTCCTGGGTATTGCGCTTTACAAAACTGCCATCACCCTGGTTTTCGTAAAATTCATTCAATCCGGCAGACGGATTTATCGTAAGAAGATCAGCATCGCCATCATTGTCGTAATCGACCCAACTGCAACTAATATTATGGTTTGCATCCGTTACAATACCACCTTCCGTCATTCGGGTAAATCCGCCCTGGCCATCATTTCTGTATAAGCGGTTGGGGACATTATACGCATTGACCACAAACAAATCCAGCCAGCCGTCATTGTCATAATCTATCCAGGTACAAGCATAAGAAGGATCCTCATCTTCTACCGGCGCACCTTCCTGAACCTTTATAAAGACGCCGTTGCCATTATTGCGAAATAGAAAATTAGGGGCACCGTCTTCTGTAAAATAGTCTGCATTTGCAACAAATAAATCCAGATCGCCGTCATTGTCATAATCGCCAAAACAGGATCCAAAAGAGGCTTCGGTTTTTTGGGTAATCGCATTTTGAATAATCGTGAATCCGCCCCGGCCGTCATTCAGGTAAAACTCATTGTTCTGGTAAATCTCTCCATTGGTCATAAAGAGATCTAAATCGCCATCACCATCCACATCGCCCCAGCTGGCCGAAGAACTATTGTTGTAATAATAGTAGTCAAATGGCAGACCTTGATTGTTGAAAGCCTGCGCTCCCAGACCAATTGGAAGCATAGCAAAAACAAGGAGGAGAAACCGATTCTTCATAATATGAGTACGTTTACTACCCAAGACGGAGTTTTGGTGGCCGGGGGTTGGGTGGCCCGATAGTTATCGGGGGTGATTCTGTGCCCCGATAGCTATCGGGGGTGATTCTGTGCCCCGATAGCTATCGGGGGTGAGTTAGTGGGTTTGTTTTTCAGTGGGTTAGTGGGTTCATTCAAAATTCAGCATTAAAAATTAAAGTCTAGGGCCTTAGGCCCGGTCTAGTGGCCTGTCGGCTTCACGGTCTATGCGGTCTTGCAGACCAGCAGGTCTATTTATTT
>JAGQWR010000200.1 GCA_020437105.1 Saprospiraceae bacterium | reverse complement strand
TTGAAATTGGTATTGGATATAATTCTGACATTGGACAAGCATTAAAAATAATGGAAGAAGAGGTTATGAAGCACCCGTTACACATAGATACTAGAACCGCATATGATATAGAAAACAATGTGCCTGAAGTTATATCAAGGGTTATTGCATTGGGAAATTCATCCATCACATTAAAAGTCTGGGCCTACTCAGACAATACATCAAATGGGTTTATAATGTATTGTGATTTACTGCGCTCAATAAAAGAACGATTTGACAAAGAAAATATAGAAATACCCTATAACTATCAGAATGTTATTATTAGAGAAACAAAATAAAAACGACACCACAAACAATGGCTCAACCCATTAAGTTGCGAGGTAAAATAAAGAAAAATCAGGAGCTTGTTCGGGAATTGCTTTTGGAGCCAACGACTCCAAATTTTATGCAGGTAACCTGGCTGTCCGAGAGGCCGCTGCCGAGCTGGCAGGGGCATAATGAGGGCGCATAGTCAAAGCTATCCTACCGAAGAATAACGATGTGTAGTATAAAATTGGGCGAGTGCAGCCCAAAGTGTAAATCCCGAACACGTTCGAAATAATAAGAAATATTATGACAGAAGAATCAAGTAACGAAGGAACAAGCTGGCCTATGCCAAAATTTTTGTTTGAAATAGATCTTGGAACTAAACAAAAAGGTATCCCTTTCCAGGAAGTTACTGGCCTGGATTTATACCCGAAGCGAAATGATTTGAGTCGTTTTCACTTGTCACTGCGGCTGTCCATTTTGTTGCAAAGCCTCGCCGACGCTAAGGCGTCGCCTACGCCTGCCTGCTTTAGGCTTGCCCTAGCAAGGCAGGCAGGTTTTGCGCCTCATTGACAACCACATTGGCTTCGCGCTAACTTTCCCAACTGAGCGAAGCGAACTCACAACCGAAGGGCGTAAACCACTTCGTTTCGGGTATAGAAAATCAGGTGATTGAATATAGAGAAAGTAGTAATAAAACTTTTTCAACTGTAAAAATGCCCGGAATGGTGAAGTATGGTAATGTTACCTTGAAAAGAGGCGTATTCCTTAATGATAATTCATTTTGGGACTGGAACCAGCAAATCTCAATGAATACAATAGAACGAGAAACTGTGCTTATTAAATTGCTCGATGAGAATGGTAAGGCGATTATGCAGTGGCAACTGAGCAATGCCTGGCCCACTAAAATTACAATTACAAATATTAATTCAGATGGTAATGAGATTGCGGTTGATACAATAGAAATTGCCTACGAACAACTAGTTATTTCGAATAAATAATAATTCCGTTTCTGTTAATAAGTGAATGAATTACAAATATTTACAAGAATGAAGATGACAAATGGTTTCAATTGATACGTTTAGAAAATTGGCATTGTCGTTTCCGGAAACGACAGAAGAACCCCACTTTGAAAAATCTTCTTTCAGAGTGAAAAAGAAAATTTTTGCAACCTATGACGGGATAAAAAATAGAGCTTGTATCAAACTATCAGAAATAAACCAGGATATTTTTTCTGCTGCCGACAAGACTATTATTTTTCCAGTTGGCAATAAATGGGGCAAACAAGGCTGGACACTTATTGAAATGGACAAGGTGCGGGAAGAATTGTTTGTTGGTGCTTTGACGGCAGCTTACTGTGAAGTTGCACCAAAAAAACTTGCGGACTTGGTTACTCAGAAATAGGATGAAACAAGAAAAAGATAAAAGCCCAAACCACCGTCGTTTGGTTATAAACTAGAAGTGTTCCCGAGGCTTTTGTTAGCAATAATTAAGAACATATGAAAAACGAAAAGAAAATAACAATAGGGACTGCCTTCGGGGTCGCAATTGGAAGTGTAGTTGGTGTTCTGACAGACAATTTAGGTTTATGGATCAGCTTGGGCGTAGCCATTGGTACTGTAATGGGTGTATCCATCTCCAAACCAAAGTAATGCGGGCTATTTTTACGTCCGACTTCCATAGCACCTAGCCGGATAGCGACGGCATCAGACAAACAATATTGTCCACTTTAAAAAATAGGATGCGATGATAAATACATTTGATTTTTCAGTAACAAGAACACTGGCAATTTTTTTTATCGGAATATTTTTACTGCCAAATTGGTCGGTTGCACAATCCTACAAAGACACCGTTTTTACAAACTATTTTCGAATGGATCCGCCAGGATGGATTTCTTCCGATGGAGCGCTTTCCCTGCCGCTTCCTGATGGGAGAACAATGTGGATGATGGGAGACAGTCATATTGATCAACTTGTAAATTCTGATGGCGAAATCCCTTGTTTCTTCAATGCCAGAAGTTGTGTCCTCGTACAAGACAACTCGGACCTTTCTGTTTTTGAAACGTACTATAATGCAACAGGCTCTAATGCATATGAAAGGCAGTTTGTGAATATGCCCGGAGATTCACTGGTTACTTATTGGCCGGCAAGCGGTACCGTTCGGGAGGACACCGCTTACACTTTTTGGCTCCGGTTTATACATGATCCTTCCCAACCGAATAATATGGTTTTTTCCAGCATGGCCGTGGCAAAAATTAAATTACCTGAAATAGAATTGATAGAGGTTATTCCTATTCAGTACCCGGATATTGTATATGGTATGACCGTATTTTGGGACCCTCTCACCCAGTATTATTATATTTATGGAAGAGAGATTGATTTTGTACTCTTCAAACCGCTGCTGGCTCGTTGTACTTATGACAATCTGTTAGGTGACTGGGAATTTTACAGTGGAAACAATTTCTGGTCAGAGAATCCTACCGATGCAGTCTATATAGCAGATGAAGTTTCCGCCCAGTTTACCGTTTTTAACTTAAATGGGGAATATCACCTATACTTTCAAAAAAATGGATTTTTAAACTGTGGCCAGGGTAGGGATATGTTTATCTATTCATCAGATAACCCCTGGGGTCCTTTCGAAGATCCCGTATTAGTATATACGATGAATGACACCTTTGACGGTGAATATCCAAAGACCTATAATGGTCAGGCTCATCCACAATTTATTAGTAATGATGAACTCTTAATTAGTTACAATTTAAATAAAACCTGCCCAGGTCCATGCGCCGGAAACCCAGGGGCAAAGTTTGATCCCGATATGTATCGCCCACAATTTGCCCGAGTACCAATTTGCATGTTTGCAAATGATGTTAACAGTCCGGTTATATCATCTATACACAAGGACCTTATGCTCGAGGCAGATGAAAATTGCCAAACAAGCATGCCCGATTTTACCGTTGATGTAACAGCTACAGACAATTGCGATTCAATGCTTTTAATTACCCAAAGTCCGGCAGAGGGAACAATAATTACCGGATCGACCAACCCAACTACTTTAACGGTAACCGATAATGCTGGAAATATTACTGAAGTAACTTTTAATGTCGCTGTGGAAGACCTTACAAATCCGACAATTTCTTGCGGGGATGACCAAACCGTAACTGCAGATTCATCGGGATTTTATATTGTTAACGATGTAACATTTGATCCAATTTCAACATTTGACAATTGTGGAGTTGCCAGTCTAATGAATGACTTTAATAGCGCACCAACGCTTGCAGGGGCTCAACTGCCGATTGGTATAAACACCATCACTTGGGTTGTTACAGATAGCGCAGGCAATAGTGCCAATTGCCAAATGAATATTATCGTTGAAAACCCGGTGGGCATTGAACTGTTAGCACAAAAGGGAATCGCAATTTACCCAAACCCAACTACCGGGATTTTGCATGTAACTTGCAACGAGCCAGATGTCCAACGTATTAAATTGTTTGACTTATCCGGCAAAAACGTTTTTGAAAAAGAGATGCAAAAGCTGAATGAAACAGTTGATTTATCGCATTTACAGAATGGAGTATATATCCTTCATTTCAATACGGGCAGTGAGGTGATAGCAGTGGAAATTATTAAAATTTAGAAGGCAGGTAATAACCAAACGTAAAACACTTGCATTTGGGTCCAGCTGTAAGGGATAACCATAACTAAAAAAATAAAAGCAGTTTGAAACAACATTCAAACTGCTTCTCAAATGCTGGCTCTTTGGAGTTTAGTTAGTTGGAGAAGTTGCAAAATAAGTTTCCACATCTAAATTGGCTGCAAAGTTTTGATATTCCGTTGTGCTAAAAATAGGCATGGCTGCTGCTTGAAATTTCGATGCATTTTCCCAAACAATGATTACTGCCTGTGTGTTTTCAGCCAAGGTAGGAATGCCAGCTTCACTCAGTTTATAGACTTTAAACTCCCGGGAAAATTGATAGCCGTCATAATTTTCTAAGGAATTAAAAAAGGCTTCTCTTGTTTTGCCAAATGCATCAGCTGTTTTTCCTTTTCGAATGGCAAACTCTACCACCAATCCATCTTTTTTGATCGTATTCAAATCAAAGGACTTTCCGTCGGCTGGTTCTAATAATGCGTATGCCAAAGGATTAAAACTGGAGAAATAATCTATGGCAACTTGCTGCGGCATTAATCGGCCTGCTGCTTCACCAAACCCTTCCATAGAATTCCAGTGTGTCATGCCAATCAAAATATTGTCAAGGTTTAAATTTGGATCAACCGTGAAAAAAGGTTGCCATTTGCCTTCATTTAATGTGGCAGCTTCTTTGCCTAAAACATCAACAAAATTTGCTCTGGTATCTAAAAAATTTTGATGCTGACCTTCTTTAGATTGATTAATAGCGATTTCAAATATGGAATTCATTTTTTTAGTTTTTGATTGATCTACTTTTTTATTCGTTCCACAACTTGTTAGTAAAGCCAAACAAGTAAGGACTGTTAATATCTGTTTCATGTTTCGTGTAGTTCTTTTTTTAAGTTATGATTATTAAATTATCGATTGCAAATGTCTATACTAATGCCTAAATTTGCAATTAGTTACATTTTTAGCTTATAGTAACAAAAATGTAACCTATGTTGATAATCAATGTTTTAGAAGATGGAAAAAGTAGAAATTAGTTCAAAAAGATTTGACAACATGGTTGAACAAATCAAAAAATACGGCGCCTGCCCCGTTAGTTCGACTCTCAAAGTAATCGGTGGAAAATGGAAGCCATTGATTTTATACTTTATTTCGGTTGATGTAAACCGATTTGGACAATTGCAGCGAATGATCCCAGCTTGCAGCAAGCGAATGATGACTACACAACTAAGAGAATTAGAAAAAGACGAAATTATTAACCGAAAGGTTTTCGCTCAAGTACCACCAAAAGTGATTTATAGCCTTACCGAAAAAGGGGAAAGTTTAAGACCAATATTTAGAGAGTTAAGCAAATGGGGCGTAAAGAATATTTTAGAACCTAAAGTGGAAAATGATTAATTCGTCCCGAATTATTCAGGGCAGGAAAAAGTTCAAATTAATGAAACGGCAAACATTTATAAAACTCGCCGGATTAACAGGAATCTCAACCTTATTCGGAATGAAAGGATTATCAGCATTACAGAAATACTCAGAGAGTCTATCCAATAGCCCCCGCATGCCTGTCCTATTCCTGGGGCTCGGCAGTCCGATGAATGCCATTGAAGAAAACCAGTTTGTAAAAGGCTTTCGGGAAATTGGGAAAACCATTCCAAAGCCCAATGCCATCATTTGTATTTCCGCACATTGGTACACCCGGGGTACGAAGGTGACTGCCATGGAAATGCCAAAAACCATCCACGACTTTGGCGGTGGTTTGCCCCCCCTATTATTCGGACTTTCGACAGTTCGATTATAAAAAAGGTTAAAAGTCACTATATCTTTGCATCAGCGAGATGCGACCGACGGTTGACAGTCAGACCGAAGGTTGTAAAGTGACGGCGCCGTTCACTTCTTGAACCTGATTCGGATCGGCATCGAGCCGATCCGAATCAGAGTGAGATGCTCCCTCTAATTTCAAGTAACCCAATAGTTGATAACGGGGCACTTTAAGCAGAAAGATAGTCTTTTTTCGTTTTCCTTGTCGGGTTTGGATCAGTCCCAGTTGCCAGGCTTGCCAAAAGATCATGGGCGGTAAATAGGCGATGGACGAATGGACGCGCTGCTGATTATACTTGTGATAAAACAGCAGTAGCCGAGCCTCCAACTGTTGCAAGGTCCAAAAATGTTCATGCCGTAAGGCAGTGCTGAGGATGGCATGAAAGCTTTCCACATGCCCATTTTCCGATCTCACTTCAATCTCAAGCCCTTTTGCCAGCATGTCAGCAGGCTGTAGATGGTGCTCAAAGACCCATTGCCAGGCCTTCCTGATAGCTTCCCATTGCATGCGATAGGCCACTTCCCAGTACAAAGCCATCCGCGTAAAGGTGTCCAGAATGGTCAACACAAAAGCATAACGTTGACGCTCTTCCACCCAAATCATCTTAATGTCCATTTCCAGTAGGGTTAAAGGCTGGACAGGCATCGCCCTACGATGCTGCACATAGGGTCAATCCGGCCTTTTCAAGCGACTGAGCAACAAGTTATTAACTCGCATCAAACGATATACTTTCTTGTGGTTGATCTGATAGCCCTGCAAATGCAGCTGGGCTGTCATCCGCTTATAGCCACAACGCAGGTCATCATCTCGCTGGATCAATTCAATGGCTTCGATCACATCTTTATTGGTACGCTCACTCACCACGCCATCAGCATCGTGATAGTTCGTGTGCATGGATGGATCACAGCCTGGACGAGAAGCACTATTGCCCTGAGGCCGGTAATAGTACTGATGGCGCGTCAGATCAAAAACTTCCAAAGATTGAGTCAATGCCAGCCCCTGGCTTTGGTAATAACGTACTCGATCTCGCTTCTGGCCCAGGCTCATTACTTTACCCGCGCTTCCTTTAGCGCCCGGATTAATAATTCTTTCTCCGCCACTAATTCTTTGAGCTGGCGATTCTCTCGCTCCAGGTTTTTCAACGCACGAAGCTTCTTGGTCGTCATCCCATGCTGGAAGCCTTCTTCCCCCATCTCCGCGAACTTCTTCTTCCACGCATAATATACGTCGCTGGGTAGACATCATATTTGGTCAGCGTCGTTTGAACCCCTATAATAGAGGCTTCTTTGATTATCGCTACCTTGTCCTCAGTGGTAAATTTACGCTTTGACATACTCTAAATTACAGTTTTTGAACCATAATCCAGTCCGACTTAATTTGGGGCCGAAACAGCCGTAGCTTGCATATAAATCCTTAAATTTACGTAGTTGTAGGGTCAGCATAAAGTTGAAGTTGTTGTTATCTCCAAAATAATGCTTTCCCTACACTTTTCTAAAAATGTCTAGTAGTGTGATTAGAATCATATTTAATTAGTGTTTAATTGAAGAAAATTGTAAAAGTTAGTGATAAGCACCCTAAGAAAGAACCCATAATCCATAAGGTTACTTTCCATAAACTTGATTGGTTAGAGTGGATTACACTTGTATTAGGTTTTTGGTTTCTTTTATACCCGGAGCCATATCGGATTCTACTAGGCGTGCTGTTAGTAATCCCAATTCTAGGGATTATTCTAAATGGAATTCAAAAGCCAAGTATAGCCTCATTGGTTGTGATAGACAATCGTGACGACGGCAAGTATGATGTCGCAGATTTTATTGATGTAGCTGCAATTATGATACTAATCAGGGTTAGTATAGATTTTAAATATGAAAGTTTTTATAGCTTAATTATTCCAGGTGCAGTTGGATTTTTAGTAGTTCTTTCTTTGTTGTTTTTTACACATAAAAAGGTTGAGAAGAGTAATCAGGATCGAAAATGGATATATCTATCCGTAATAATTAATATTTTTCTTTACAGTTATGCAGGCACATACGCCGTAAACTGCGCATATGATCAATCAACGCCTCAGCGATATGAAACCATAGTTTTAGACAAAAAGGAGGGCAACACCCGAAAATCCAGAAGGCGCTATTCGGTAACAATAGCACCCTGGAAAGATCATAAGGAAAAAGAAAAAATGTATATCCCACAAACTCAATTTGAAAGTGTTGAAATTGGAGATACTTTGATGGTGAATCTCAAGAAAGGAGTTTTCGGTATTCCATGGTATTACGTGAGAAAAGAATAAATAGGAAAGGACATTACAAAGAATCAACATTAAAAGTATGGCCGAAGAAAATCATCTTCTTGATGAAAATGAGGTAAGAATTTTTTGATTTTTTTCCACACAAAGAATTTTTTTCGCAAAATATTTATGCACTGCGTAATTTTCAAATAGTTGAAACCATTCTGGAGAATGAAAACTTATTGCATTCAGATGTATGCCTTTTTTCAGAAAAAGCTGGAGAACTAAATGAAAGTTTGAAACTGTTCAAAGTAGTGACACCACCTCCCTCATCGATAACTAAATGAATTGTAGTGGTGTTTTATACCTAAGAAAAAGTTCAAATAAATGAAACGGCAAACATTTATAAAACTCGCCGGATTAACAGGAATCTCAACCTTATTCGGAATGAAAGGATTATCAGCATTACAGAAATACTCAGAGAGTTTATCCTATAGCCCCCGCATGCCTGTCTTATTCCTGGGGCACGGCAGTCCGATGAATGCCATTGAAGAAAACCAGTTTGTAAAAGGCTTTCGGGAAATCGGGAAAACCATTCCAAAGCCCAATGCCATCATTTGTATTTCCGCACATTGGTACACCCGAGGTACGAAAGTCACGGCCATGGAGATGCCCAAAACCATCCACGATTTTGGCGGTTTCCCAAAAGCATTGTTTGATGTGCAATACCCTGCGGAAGGAAATCCGGAATTAGCAACAGAAGTACAGTCATTAATCACCTCCACTCCGGTAGATCTCGACCACGACTGGGGACTGGATCACGGCGCCTGGTCCGTAATCAAACACCTCTACCCGGATGCAGACATACCGGTTATCCAAATGAGTATCGATTACACTAAAGATCCGGCCTATCATTTCAATTTAGCAAAACAGCTCAACGAATTACGGGATAAAGGCATCCTGATCATCGGCAGCGGTAACATCGTACACAACCTGCGCATGGTCGATTTTGCCAATATGGATAAAGACGATTATGGCTACGATTGGGCCTTGGAGGCCAGAAATACCATCAATGGTTATCTCCTGGATGGCAATTACAATCCGCTGCTCAATTATCAAAAAGAAAGCCGGGCGCTGCAATTGGCTATTCCTACTCCTGATCATTATCTGCCGCTAATTTACACGCTGGGCTTAAGGCAGGGCGATGAAGAGCAGCTGCTGTTTAATGATAAAATGCTTGCGGGTAGTTTGAGTATGACCTCGGTTAGGATTGGTTGAGTGCTCGCCTTCGGCTTGCGGGGGAGGGTTCCGCATTGCGTCACGGGGATTATTTAGGAATTCTTAAGTCTAAATTTTTAATTTTTATTGAGATCACTAACTCAC
>JAGQWR010000199.1 GCA_020437105.1 Saprospiraceae bacterium | reverse complement strand
TAGCTATGGCGAGTATTTTTAACGAAGTAGGACGTAAAAAGAAAAAGATAAAAAGCCCAAACCACTTTCGTTTGGGTATAAGTTGAAGCAAATTTAGGGACGTGTTATAAGAGCGACAATATGCGGTTTGTCGGACGCTTACATCCTGAGTATATTCCCGAAGACGGAGGTACTGAGCTGTATCATCCACCAGATCAGGAATTCGCTTAAGTACGTAGCGTCCAAAGACAGTAAAGTATTTATGGCGGATTTAAAGCTCGTTTACCGGGCTGACACAAAAACAATAGCTGAAACTGAATTGCTTAATCTGGAAGAAAAGTGGGGTGAAAAATATCCGGTGGTTCTTGATTCGTGGAATCGTAATTGGCATAAATTATCGACTTATTTTGATTACACCAAACCAATCCGTAAATTGATATACACAACAAATGCGGTGGAAGGTTTTCATCGACAAATTCGAAAATTGACAAAAACGAAAGGCGCTTTTACTTCGGATGAGGCCTTGTTAAAATTGGTTTATTTTGCTTCGCAACAAATTTCCAAGAAATGGAATTCTCCACTTCAGAATTGGTCCTTGACCGTTCAACAGTTGGCTATTAAATTTGGGGAGCGGATAAAGTTGGATCTGGCGTGAAAATTTCCCAAGCCTCCTGCCCATGGGCCGGAGGCTTGGGAAAAGAAATAAAGATGGAAATAATAATTAACCAGACAGACTTTAAATTACACACCCAACTAACTCATTATCGATATTTAATAAAAATGAACTGAAGTTTCAAAAGTGAAGTATGTTTACTTGATAAAAGTTAGTGACATCATTCAATTCTAATAAATATCCATTCTTAAATAAGACTCTGATTTCTTTGAGTGTTATTCTCCAATCAAGATCAAACTCCTCTTTTAAAACTTGTACCTCTGCCGGCAACCTAAACTCATCACCTTTTCCTCTATATACTAAAGATTGGCTTTGGAAGACTTCTATACTATATTCAATTTCTTCTGCGACAAATCCTGAATTTTGGGAAAAAACATCAAGAATCAGCTCTTTTGAATCTGTCCCAGTCAACTTGCATCCAAAATTTCCAATACAAATACTTACTTCTGGCTTCACTATAAAAAACTCTAATGTATCTACTCCTGATACCATGAAAAATATGTCTCCAGCCTCTTTTTGAGGAATCAACTCATATAGACACCCCCCCAAATTCTTTACTTGGCCATCACCTGAATGCCATTCCTTTGAGTCACAATAAACTCCTTCTTGCAAAATTTTAACCCTATTAATCCCCCTCTCAACTAAAACAAACTCTTCACAATCATTTGATAGATTCTGAACCAAGACTTGTTTTTGTGAAGAAGAACATCCAATGAGCAGCACAGCACTAAATAACTTACAAATTAAATTTTTCATTTCAAGAATTTTCCTACAACACGTTTTAATAACGCCTAGTCGCCCCACAATGGGAAAAATCAATCTCGCTCAAAAGTTGAAACAACTGGCTTTCCCGTTTTTGTATCCACCCTCATTGTTTCGATATATTCTCCGTCCTTATTCACATAATCAATTTCTATTACATTCGGTCCAGGGTCTTTTCTAGAGTTTGGATCTTGCGTATATCCAAAAATTTGGATCTGCTCAGCCAAAGTAACTTCATGATCTTCTTGATATGGCCTCTTATCATTTCCTGAAGGATTAAATCTACGATTTTGCTTAATTCGTTGCTCCCTAAAAAAGTGATCAACAAAGTATAATTGAGTGCCAACTCCCTCTTGCGGAAAGTTTTCAAAATTATCTGGATAAATCTCTCCCTGGGTATAACTATCTAAATTTCCGTATTCATCTAAATCAACTCCATACCAGCAAAAACTACTCGGGTGTTGCCCAGGTGGTCTGTCAGGAAAAATTCCTGTTAATTCAATGTTCCTGTAACACTTAATGTAACCCGGCCGTGGGCCCGATATTGTATCCCCAAACGAAAGTGCTTCCAACTTGCGCGAGCAAGCAGACGGTTTTTTTTTATTGCATGCAAAACAAATTGCTACCTTTTCCAAAACCAGCTCCAGGTGGGTATAAAATGCGAGTTTGGCGATTTATCTTTGTCGCTACCAATTTCATTGACCCCTGTTCATGTTGAGCGTGCTTAGGTGCTGCCTTTCGGCGAAAGCCAAAAAGAAAAGCCTCCTGCACAACCATCTATTTATGTACAATGAAAAGGTCAATGATTCTTTGTCTTTGCCTGCTCGGGCAATCGCTTTCCATTTTTGCGCAAATCGGCACCACATTTTCGGAGCCCGCGACTAGTTCCAATCCTTATGTGGATCCGGGAAATCCGAACAGTGCCCACCCTTTACCTAATCATCCTGGTGAGATGCTGCTTAACCATGCATTTGGAGGAAATGAATTGGGCTTTAGTGCCTTCTATATTCCAACCAGAACCACTTCGATTGGGCTAACAGACGGAGATCTGGCAGGCATCACAGACTCGCCAACCATTTTCCTGGATGAACCGGGCACCGGAGGTTGGCAAACAGCAGGACAGGGGCTGGAGATCGAAGATACCGACGGACGTATTCAGATTGTATTCACGGAAGTGGACTTAAGCGGAACCACAAACCCGATGGTATCTGTCCGATTTTACCTCTCCAATACCGGTTATGAATTTTCTGAGGGTGTCATGGACAATCTCCGATTTTACTGTCGCATGGATTTTGGAGCCTATGAAATCGACCTCCTCAATACTGCCGGCCAGGACATTGATGATATGGGTATTGAAGGAGATTGGTTGCTGGCCTCGCAGGTATTACCGCCAGGAAGCGTAGCCGAACTCATTATAGAAGCCGATTTCAATTCCAACGCCGAGGAGCTTTTTATTGATGAAATCCAGTTTTCAGAAGGAGGCCCACTGCCAGTAGAATTGCTGGCATTTGAAGGAACCGTCGAAAATGGTGGAATTCATTTAATTTGGACTACAGTCTCAGAGCAAAACAACGCCCATTTTCAGGTTGAACGCAGCAGCGATGGAATTGCTTTTGATTTGATCGGGCAAATCAATGGGGCTGGTACAAGTATGGACGAAAACAACTACGATTTTCTCGATCTAAACCCATTGCCCGGTTGGAATTATTACCGCCTGCGCCAGGTAGATTTTAATGGCCGTGACCAGTTGACAAAAGTAATTGCTATTGAAGTCAAAGAATTCCCATTCCGCATGTATCCCAACCCCCTTTCGGGGAATATTTTGAGACTGTCCTTTGGTGCCGCCTCCGGCATATCGGCCGGGCTATATTTGTACAACGCCCAAGGGCTCTTGATAAATAGTTGGTCCGGGCAGACACCAAAACAACTGGACCTAAGCGGGATGCCTCGAGGAGTATATATCTTGTGCAGTGGAACCGGTCAGTGCCAGACACTCTTAATTGAACATTCGCCGTAAGGCAAAACACTTGTATGTATGGACCAATTATTATTCCCAACCGATCCGGCAAAAGAGCACCTGATTGACGAGGGTTGTTTTATTGTTGAAATATTTAATCAGAAAACGAGTGGAGCGCTTTCTATCGCTCAGGCTCGCGTGGAGAGCGGTTCAAAAACGGAGCCACATCGCCTCCGCGATATGCAGGAATGGTATTATATTTTAGAGGGGCAGGGGCAAATGCATATTGATCAAAAAACATTCGGTATTCGGAAAGGCGATGTGGTGTATATTCCTGCCAACGCGGTGCAATGGGTGGAGCAAAGCGGTACAGATGACTTACTATTCCTATGTATTTGTAAACCTGGTTGGACTGCCGAGCACTATGAAAATGCTTCATCCTAAAGCTTTTTCGTATCTAGGAGCAAATTACAGCAAGCGGGTGAGATATCTTTTACATATTGGTTTTGACGGGAGTAATTATATTGGTTGGCAAAGGCAACCTGTTGGTACCTCCGTTCAGGAAACGATTGAGGATGCACTAAAGCGCATCTTCAAAACCGATATTACGGTATATGGTTGTGGCCGTACAGACTCCGGCGTGCATGCCAGCCAATATATGTTTCATATTACACTAATCGAAGCGCTGGATTTTGATTTGAAATTTCGCTTAAATAAAAATCTGCCAGATGAAATTGCAGTGTATGATATAGTAGAAATAGAAAATAATCAACATGCCAGGTATGATGCTACCTGGCGCACCTATGATTATTTTATCCATTTATATAAGGATCCATTTTTGAGTAGATACAGCTCTTTATATGAATACGATAAACTGGATTTTGAGGCAATGAAAAAAGCCGCTGCCCTACTCCCCTTATACAGCGACTTTAAGGCTTTGTGCCGTCGCTCTCACATTTATAAACACACAAAGTGCCAGGTCACACAGGCAAAGTTATTTGTTGATACAGCTCAGCAACGGGTACGATTTACCATTACAGCCAATCGTTTTTTACATGGGATGGTCCGCATCTCTGTCCATTTTTTATTAGAAATTGGCAGGGGAAACATGACCCTTGAGGAATTTGAAAAAAACCTTGCCAATCAGATTGAGGTGCCTGTAAAACGTCTTGCCCACCCAACCGGACTGTACCTGACAAGAGTTGAATATCCATACCTAAACATTCCTCCCAGGCCAAATATAACCAGCTTCTTAAAAAGGGGGCTTGAAGATTGATCAGGTTTTTACACCTCGTCTTAAAAATCATTCTATCTATCTAAAAGAGTAGGCTAATCAGGTGGTCTGGCTAACCTTTGAACAAAACTAACTCAGATGCAAGCTGTTGTACAGACTCAATATGGCTCTCCAAGTGTGCTAACAATTAAAGAGGTAGCTAAACCAATACCCAAAGACGGAGAGGTATTGATCCGCGTTTATGCTACTACCGTAAACCGAACAGATTGTGCAATAATGCGTGCGAAGCCCTTTTTTATGCGCTTTTTTACCGGGCTGTTAAAACCCAAAAAGTCAACTCCCGGAACAGATTTTGCAGGAAAAATTGAAGCTATCGGTAAAAATGTCCGGGGCTTCAGGGTAGGCGATAATGTTTTTGGATTTAATGATATGGGCTTGCAAACACATGCCCAATACACGACAATATCCATAGATAAAGCCATTGTAAAAATGCCCTCGAATATGACGCATCAAGAGGCAGTGGCATGCGTGGAAGGCGCACATTATGCCTATAATATTATCAAGAAGGTGAAAATAAATCCTCGGCAAAAAATTCTGGTAAATGGGGCAAGCGGAGCTATTGGTTCGGCGACGGTACAATTACTAAAACACTATAATGCAAATGTTACAGCAGTTTGTGGAACGCAAAACCTGAAACTCGTAAAAGAACTTGGCGCTGAGCAGGTCATTGATTATACAAAAACGGATTTCACAAAAACAGACCAGAAATTTGATTTTGTATTTGATACAGTTGGCAAAAGCGCTTTTGGAAAATGCAAACCCATACTCAATCCGGGAGGTGTTTATATTTCTTCCGAACTGGGCAAGATGGCACAAAATGTATTTTTCGCCCTAATTACGCCGGTTATTGGAAGCAAAAAAGTTATTTTCCCTGTACCACAGGATATAAAAGGAAGTCTGGAGTTTATCAAAGCCCGAATTGAAGAAGGAAATTTTAAAGCCGTCATAGACCGCATCTATCCACTACAACAAGTGCCGGATGCCTTTACTTACGTTGAAACAGGTCAAAAAACGGGAAACGTGGTGATTGAGGTAGATGTGATAAACGGAGCCGAATTGTAGCCGAAATCTCGTACCTTGATTTGCCAGAAATTTATTCAAAAAAATCATGTTTATGCGCCTCCTGACTTTTTCCGTTTTATTTCTTGCTATTTGCTCCCTAATCGGTTGTACGCCCGAAAAACCAATCCCGGACGCTACTCTGGTGGTTAATCTGGCCAACACCGGAAGCGACAAGCTTGAGTTATTTAATATTGAAAAGGAGATTCATCAGGAGTTAGCAGGTGAAAAAGACAGTATCGCACTGGCTTTAAGCGATGAAATCATCCTGGATCTTTCACAGGGTAGAAGTCATAGTTATATCCATGTGAAGCCCGGTATGCAGATAGCACTGGATACTATTGCTTCAAAACCAATTCAATTAGGTGTAGCGGAGCCTGCCTCTAAGGAAAATGCTTACTTAGTTTCCTTTGCAAGCATCAGTAAAAATCAGGAAAATGCATATAGTATGCGTGCTATAGCAGGCAATGAAGTAGATGGTTTCCTGATTCAAATCAATGAAAAGTATGCGCCATTGGCGGCACTCATTGCAGAAGTTCAAGCAGACACTAAAGTTAGTGAATCCTTCAAATCGGCCTTAGCTATCCGGTTAACAGCCATCAAAGGAAATGATCTGCTCAATTATGAAGGATGGCACAACTACCTCAAAAAAAAGTATCCCGAATTACCGGCCAATTTTTATGAGGAGATTGAAGCCCTCAATTTTTCTGATCCGGCGCTACTGGTTTTTGAAGAAAGTCGCCAATTAAGCGTAGCCTGGGCCACTAAAGATTTATCCTACGATGACTTCAGCTCCGATGCGGCCTATTTTGATGCTGCTTTAGCTAAAGTTAAAGAAACTTACCCCAATACGTTGCTGGGCGATTATTGCGCCTTACAAACTGTAAGCGACCAAATTAATTATGGTAGCGGCATTGATGGGTCGGATGAAATGGTGGAGGCATTTAGAGCTTCGGTTTCCAATAAATATCTAAACGACAAACTTAATCAAACTCTGGAGCCCTGGGTTAATCTAAAATCCGGGATGGATGCCCCTGATTTTTCGGCGTTCAACAGAGACGGTGAGCCTGTCAAACTCTCCCAACTAAAAGGCAAAAAAGTATATATCGATGTATGGGCTACCTGGTGTGGTCCCTGTGTTAAAGAAATCCCATCTTTAAAGGCTCTGGAATCCGAACTACATGAAGAGGACATTGTATTTGTGAGCGTTTCCATTGATAAAGAAGCCGACAAAGAAAAATGGCTAAGCTTTATTGCAAAGGAAGAATTACAAGGTGTTCAGTTAATGGCCAAAGACGATTGGAAATCAGATGTGGCAAGTGCCTACAACATCAAAGGAATTCCCCGTTTTTTATTAATTGATTCGGAAGGCAAAATCATCAGTGCCAACGCGCCTCGCCCGTCTGATCCTACAATCCGGGAAGTCTTATTACAATAGGAATCGCCTTTCAAATAATAAATGGCTAAACGAAAGAGTTACTACTTCTAATTTTAAGCTTCCAAATTAGAACAACCCTTTATGATTAACAAAATCGTCAGCCTTGCGATACTATTAGTGTTCGGAGTATCAAACGCCTATGCCATTAAACAATTCACCCTGGATCAACTCAAAGAAAATCCGAACTTTGAGATAAGTATTTCAGCAAATGGCAACTATTCCGGAAGTTCGGTAGAATTAAAGATCAAGTCGAATAATAAAAAAGATGTTGAGGTAATTGTGCCTGCCGGAACTGTTTTCTTCACAGCTGATGACCATCATCAGATATTAATTATCGTTGAAGAAGAGGTGTTCGTCGTAGTGAAGGGCCGTACCAAAAAGAAAATCCTCGATGGGTATTGTACGGAAGCATCAGATGGAGTTCCCGGTGCTGAAATGGCCATGGCCTTTATGCCTACGAAAAGAGAACAACTTCAAAAATTGGCTAACTTCATAAATGAAAACAAAGGATTTAGTGACCACGCAATCCAGGAAGCCGTTTGGTGTGTGTCTGACGAACATGCCATAGCTAACATTTACTCTGAGAATCCCGTAAAAACACAAAAGCTTATACAGTTTGTTGCCGATTTAACCGAACAAGAAGTGCCCTGGAATCAGGTAAAACGCAGTTACAATCTCTCAGATGGTTATATACAGTTTAACCCTGTTTTGGTAACAGGAAGTATCCACTTTTCTACGACGAAGGAAACAATTGTGAAATGTAAAATCATTGACGAGGAAGGTAATCTGGTCTTTGACAATCCAAATGCACTGACTGTGCCTAAAAAAGATATTGTAAATATTAATTTCAACCTTTCGGTAGCCGGGTGGTCAGCAGGCAATTATTTTGTTGTTTATTATGACCAAGACAACAAGACCCTCTTAAAGCAGGAATTTAGTATTTAACAACCACTTCTCTGCTTATACCCGAAGCGAAATGATTTGAGTCGTTTTCACTTGCCACTGTGGCTGTCCACTTTGTTGCACCCTCGATAGCTATCGGGGCGCCGACGCTAAGGCGTCGCCTACGCCTGCCTGCTTTTGGCTTGCGCTGGCAAGGCAGGCAGGTTTTGCGCCTCGTTGACAACCACATCGGCTTCGCGCTAACTTTCCCAACTGAGCGAAGCGAACTCACAACCGAAGGGCGTAAACCACTTCGTTTCGGGTATAATAATTTGCCATCACCTAAGCAACATAAAATCGCCTGTTTGATAAACATCGGCAGCAGATCCATCATCCAAAATATACTCCAGGGTCCAAAAATAGACACCGGTATTTGCAATTTTATTTTGAATGTGGCCACCCCACCCTTCCAGGGGCGTATCGGATTGAAAAACCAATCCACCCCAACGATTAAAAATCCGGAAGTGATAATTCTCAAAGGGGAGTTCTGAAAAAACAAATGGCGTTAAAATGTCATTTACGCCATCATTATTTGGAGAAAAAACATTGGGCACAAATACGTTCACAGCACAGCGTTTATCATCTACCCGAATTGTTATTGGTATTGCGGTACATGGGAAATTCATTTCCAGCGTATAAATACCGGGAGAAGTGAATACCCTTTCAGTCCCCACAAAACCATCATCCCAAACATATTCAGCCTTGTCAAAGTATGGCCGGGCAATCAGGTCGCTAAGATCCAGTTTCAGATTATTGCCACACCAGGCCATAGTTGTATCAATTTGAAGTGGCAGCTCGTATAACTTTATATCATCTACTGCGTGTCCGAAATAATAAAGATTACCGGCAAGACCAGCTTCGAAGCAAGAATTAGACCCGGGGATTTTATAAATATTCCCGGAGATGGCGAGGTGTTTTTCGAAACCCTGTCCGGCAAAACAATTCCAGTAATCATGCCATTTACCTGTTTGGAACCCGGGCTCCTCAGACTGCATATTGAGGAGTCTCAGTTCACCTGTCATAGAAACATCTGTAAGAAAGATACCTGAAGTATTTGCCGCAGTTTCAGCCTCAGAGACAATCTTTTCATCTGAAAAATATATTTCCAGAAACCGCCCCGGCAACGGATCACAATCGGGTTCCGGGGTTCCTTGAGGTACTGCCATTGGAAAGTTTAAAAACGCCATTTCAAGGTAGTAGAATCGATCGGCATGCAAAATATAAGGTAGCTCAGTCCCAATACCTTCTGTATAGAATACCCCCGTCTTAGATAGTACACCTTCAAAGGATATATAACCCAGGCCATTGGCTGGCTCAAGCGTTGGGTCTAGTGCAACGATTGACTGACTGACTGCCGGATCAACCGGACAATCAAAATGCATCCAATAGGCATCTGCGCCAGTTACATACCAATCGGGAGTGACAGTAAAGCTGTTTATCGGATTATTTGGACATTCTACGTCTTCAAAACCTCCATTGCTAATAAGATTTTGACCACTTGTTACACTAGCTATTATACTCAACAGGATAAAGAAGATAACCGATTTCATTTCGCATCATTCAATTAGCATAGGCTTACATATTATCAGGCCTTCTGCTAAGTTAAGTGAATTTCGGTTTTATACCCAAACGAAAGTAATTAG
>JAGQWR010000198.1 GCA_020437105.1 Saprospiraceae bacterium | reverse complement strand
GCATCACGGTCTAGGGGCTTCGCCCAGTCTAGGGTTTAAACGCGGGGTTTTTGCGCAGCGACCGCTCATTCAAAATTAAAAATTAAGCCTTAAGAATTCATATAGGTCTAGGGCCTTTGGCCTGGTCTAGCTTGCCTGTCGGCATCACGGTCTAGGGGCTTCGCCCGGTCTGGGGTTTAAACGCGGGATTTTTGCGTAGCGAACGCTCAAATTAATCCACGTTTTCTCCAAGTCGATTAATTAAAAACCAGAGTAAGACGACCGCGCTTACCAGCAGGATGAAACTAATGAGCCATCCGCCGCCTAAAAGGGTAGCCAGGCCATTACAGGTTATGCTGAAAACACCTACCGTCAGGGCATAAGGGAGTTGGGTTCGAACGTGATCTATGTGATTACATTCAGACGCCAGAGAACTTAGAATGGTCGTATCTGAAATAGGGGAGCAATGATCGCCTAATACGGAGGCGGCGAGAACTACTGCGATTACATTCAATAGAATTTCCATGCTGATTCCGGGTTCCAGACCCTGTGCCATACAAATTGCCCAGGTTGTCGGAATAGCTATGGGGTAAAGTATCGCCATGGTACTCCAGCTGGAGCCTGTTGAAAAGGCGATCATGGCAGCCAGAATAAATACCAGAATCGGCATAACGTAAGGATTCAGCGAATCCTGTAAACTGGAGGACAAGAAGGTGGCTGTATTTAATTGATCTGTTGTGATAGCCAGTGACCAGGCCAGCGTCAGGATAATCAGGGCCGGCAACATCGTTTTAAATCCGGCTACCATGGTGTTCATGGCATCCGTCAGTTTCATGATGCGGTCTTTTAAGGTCAGGAGCAGGGCCAGGATTAAACCGGTCAGGGAAGCCCAAATCAGGGCGGAATAAGAGTTTGAATTTCCGATCAATACCCCGAGTTTCATAAAGAAGTTACCGCTTGTAACCGGATCCTGATTCATGGCAGACCAGGTGTCGCCCCAACTCATGGAAGTAGCCTTAATACCGTCTGCGAGCAGCGTCTGGTAGGTACCATCAAAACCGGTGACAAGCAATCCGAAAATAGTCATAAGGATAACTGCCATAACGGGAATAAAGGCATTTGTCCATTTTAGAGGAGCCCCTTTTACTGGTTCGAGGTCTTCTAACTCGCCATCATTGGTTAATTCACCCACCTTGCGGGAGACTTCGCCGGTACTACGTGCCCGCTTTTCAGCTGCAAGCATCGGTCCGTAATCTTTATTTGAACGGATAAGGAGCAGCATAAAGATCAGAGTCAATATCGGGTAGAAAGAGTATTTCAGGGAACTGATAAAGATCGCGTAAGGCGTACTACCCGGAAAGTTGTCCAGTCCGGAGATACCATCGCCGATGTAGCCTAATTCTGCACCGATCCAGGTGGTGATAAAGGCAATCGCAGACACTGGAGCGGCTGTTGAATCTACGATGTAAGCCAGTTTCTCCCGGGAAATCCGGAACTTGTCGGTTACTGACCGCATCGTGTTGCCAACAATCAAGGTATTGGCATAATCGTCAAAGAAAATTGCTACGCCCAACAACCAGGTTACAAACTGACTGGATTTTGCGGTGGTCGCGTATTTGGAAAGGCTGGTTACAACACCTTTCATACCTCCATTTCTGGAGATAACAGCGACCATACCACCGATCATCAGAGAGAAAATGATCACTGCCAGGTGGTCAGAGTTATTCAGGGCTCCGATAACATAGGTTTCTACCACATCCCAAATGCTTTTGAAATAATATCCGAAGGATTCAAAACGCAGTCCTCCTGCGATGAATGCACCTGACCAGACACCTAAAAACAGGGAAATAATAACTTCCTTAAATAACAATGCCAGCACAATCGCGACCAGGGGAGGAATGAGCGAAAGCCAGAGCGGAATATGTTTTACCCTGGAACCGTTGCCGGATTGTATCAGCGAAACGTGGTACATATGATGCGCCCCACCTGAGGTAGAAGCCAGGATCAATCCTCCTTTTCGGGTTGTTTCCCAATCCACGCTGGCTCTTCCATTCTCAAAATACATTTCGTAATCCGTACCATTCAGAGTCATGGTTCCTGGTCCGGTTTGGTCTGAATCGGAAACAATTTGCAAAACACCTGCGGCATGCTCCAGGGTAAAATCGTTAATTTCGATTGGCGGAGGTGGTGGCGGAGGCGCCATGATTACACTTAAAGAATCTGCTTGTGCAGCAATTTTTGCAATTGGCAAACAAAGCATCAGAATAAGGAGTTGCAGGCGAATTTTCATCGTGTATTTTTTAGTACTTTGAAGCCTCAATTTTCCCTCAAACTAAGGGGAGATGTGGCTCAATACCAACCGACAAATAACGAATTATTCCAAACATGACCAAACAGTTTTTTTTTCAATACACTCAGCCAGTCACTTTTTTTAGTGTCTTTGCCTTCCTTTTGGCTTCTTTTCAGGTTTCTGCGCAGGAAGTAGAGCGTTTAATGCCCCAAACGATTATAGACGGGGTAGAATTGGATATGGGCTTTGCAGGCGGCTTGAACTCTCCGCAATTATCAGCGGTGGACCTCAATAATGACCAGATTGATGACTTGTATATTTTTGATCGAACGACCAACCTGCATTTGACCTTTATTAATGCAGGGACTCCAAACGAACCTTCCTATACCTTTGCTCCGGAATATGCCGACAATTTTCCGACCTGCGTGAATTTTGTATTGATGCGGGATTACAATGGTGATGGGGCCGCAGATATTTTTGCCCATTTTAAGACACCCGTGAAAGGGATGCAGGTTTTCACCGGCTATTTTGATTCTGAAAATCGCCTGGCATTTGAGCCTTTTCAGTTTTGCTGTGAGCAGTATAACATCGTATATTTTGAGCTTTTTAACGGGTCAACCACTCAGGTATTCATTGGCGATACCGATTATCCGGTCGTGGAAGATATAGATGGCGACACCGATCTGGATATTCTTACCTGGTCTGTTGGTGGCGGTTATGTGGAATGGTATCGGAATATTTCGATAGAAGAGGGCTATGGACTTGACAGTCTGATCTTTGAGTTGGCCGATAATTGCTGGGGAAAATTTTATGAATCTTCCTTTAGTGATGAATTAACCCTGAGTCCGGATCCGGATGAATGTGCAAATGGATTTGGCGGAAATGATGTTGATACCCGACATGCCGGTTCCACTACATTGACATTTGATGCTGACAATGATGGTGATTTGGAAGTACTTATTGGCGACATTATTTCTCCGCACTTGAAGTATCTGGTTAATGGTGGTGATTCGGAGGATGCCTGGGCTACTGCTCAGGATGCGTTTTACCCGTCTTATGACGAACCTGCAGAGATCCCGGATTTTCCGGCAGCCTTTTATCTCGATTTAAATAATGACGGATTGAAAGATTTGGTAGCGGCGCCTAATGACATTAATGCCACCTTAAATTATGATGTGGTTTGGTTTTACCAGAACATGACCTCAAACGAATTTCCTGAATTTGAACTGCAGCAAAAAGATTTTTTAGTTGATCGGATGTTGGATTTTGGTGCAGGTTCAAACCCTTGTTTTTTTGATTATAATGCGGATGGTTTAAAGGATATTTTGGTTGGTACAGATGGGTATTATTTGCCTGTTACCGGACGGGATCCCCGTCTGATTCTTTTGGAAAATGTGGGTACTCAAAATAATCCTGCTTTTGAACTGGTAGATGATGATTACCTGGGGATGAGTGCTTTTGCAATCGGTGGTTCCTGGAATTTTTCGCCTGCTGTTGGTGATCTGGATAATGACGGCGACAAAGACTTGGTCATTGGCGAGCGAGAAGGATTCCTGTATTACTTTGAAAATATGGGAGGAGCCGGAAATCCGGCCAATTTTGGAAATCCTTTAACTGCCTGGCAGGGAATAGATGTGACACTCAATGCCTCTCCCAGTCTGGTTGACTTAAATCGGGATGGAATGCTCGATTTGGTTATTGGCGAGCGCAATGGTTTTTTCTATTATTTTCAAAATATTGGCACACCCGGCGTACCTGCTTTTAATCCGGATGCAAGCGTTGCTCCCAATAATGCATTTTTAGGAAATGTAACCACGGAATTGCCTCAGATTATCTCCTCTGCTAATGCAGCTCCTTTTGTCATTGACTTCGGGGATACTTTTTTAATGTTTGCGGGTACAGAAGTTGGTCCGGTACAGGTGTATTCAAATATTGATGGCAACCTGGACGGAACGTTTGATCTGGAATATCCTAATTTCGGCAATATTCGGGAAGGAACAAGATCAAAACCTGCTTTGGCGGATATCAATAATGACGGTTATTTTGATATGGTAGTTGGAAATCGCCGAGGAGGTCTCGGATTATTTTCGACCAATTTAAGTACAGATGGCACCGTATTGGTTGCTCGTCCGCATGAGGAAATAAGTATGCAGGTTATTCCTAATCCCAGTCAAAATGGGACATTTATCTTAAATATGGACGCATTATCTGCGTATGATCCGGTTGAGGTTCAGGTTTATGACTCACTTGGCAGATTAATTTTTGAAATGAATGGGTTTGGTCCATCGATAGAACTTGACCTGAGTGAAAAAGGAGTGGGAATATATTTTTGCAGAATTCTATCCGGAAATAAAATTGGAAATAGTACCTTGGTTATAAGTCAATAAAAAAAATACTCGTGGCATCTTTATTAAAACCACTCAGAACCAGGTGTATTCTGGTAATTTTCGTCGGACTTATTTCTTTTCAATTTGGCAATGCACAAGTTTCCGGGTATTTGGGTAAGCGATTATCTGTTTGCGGGAATTTTGATTTTATGCCAACGGTAAGAGGTCTTGAGCTCCGATTACTTGATGGAATTGCCATTAGTAATGAGGGTATTGGAGTAGATTTTAACTGGGGATATGGCATAGATTTAGCTTATGCTTTAACCCGGAAGTTAAGTGTACGTGCCGGAATAGGTCGTTTTCATACCAATATGGAAATGGATAGTAAGGGCTTATTATATTCGGTCATTTTTAATGAAACCTATGTTGTTGACTATACTTATTTGTATGACCTGACGGCATTAACCTATCGTGTTGGATTCGATTGGTCTCGATTAAAAAGAGGCGGACTGGGTCCGATGGGCCCTTATTTTGGTATGCACGCTGATTTTCACAATATAACTGGTATGGAGACTGATAAATATCCCACAGAAGACATAGGGATTATTGGTCTAATTGATACCCCACTTGAATTTGATACTAAAAGCAAATACTGGGATTTAAAATTCGAACTTGGTTTTAATAATATTCTTTATGACCGCTTAATTTTAAAATCGGCTTTTCAATTTGGGTGGTCCACAAGAGGTAGGTATTATACTACGAATCCTTCGAATAATTACCAAACAGAATTTACGGTCCAAACCTATAAAGTATATAACGAAGAAAAATTTGACGAACGCTCCATTGCACGTGGATTTACACATCAAATGATGATGATCCGGGTGGGGTTAGGATATTTGATTTTTTAGTGGTTCTGTGGTTCTGTGATTCTGTGATTCTGTGATTCTGTTTTCCTGTTTTCCTGTTTTCC
>JAGQWR010000197.1 GCA_020437105.1 Saprospiraceae bacterium | reverse complement strand
TTTTCTTTTTCTTTTTTCTTTTTTATTTCTCCGATAAATAATTCTGAATTTAAATTATTTATAGAATAATGATTAAGTGTGTTTATTTTTTGGTGAATAATTGGGGTTGATATTCCCAGAAATAAAAAGGATGTAAAAAGTAAAATGGTGCCTGTTGTTTTTTTGCCTGGTTTAAGTTTTGTTTTGGAGTAAATGAGTAGTACAATTAAGCTGTAACTAAATAATATACCTGTTATTATATCTGGTATTTCCACTAAGGTTTCAATGTATATTCCCGGTAAGAAGGCAATAAGACTTTTTGCGAAAGGCATTTGCTTCCACTGAATCGGACGGATTATATCAAACATATCAGAAAATTAAATAGGGCGCTAAACGACTAATATCTGCCTCGCTTAATACACCGACATTTCGTAAGCTTTCTATATTGGGAAATGGACCATAGTTTACTCGATAGCGCGCAATGATCTTTGCTTGCTTATTATTCAGATAAGGATGTGCTGCAAGGGTCTCTTCCTGTTGTTCGTTAATCTTTATAGAGCGATATATTGGTGAAGGTTTTAATAGTGGTTTGATAAGTTGGAAAACAGAATCCGGTATATTCCATGTTTCAGAAATTTGATCTACTCCGGCAAACCCGCCAAGTGCTTCGCGGAAGCGTATAATACGGCTGGCATAGGTCGGGCCAATTCCGGGTAACCGAATCCAATCTTCTTCCCTGGATTGATTGATATCTATGCTTACTGGCGGTGCTATTACCTCCTGTACGACCTCCGGGGATGGCGCCAGCTGATTCTGACTGCTGTCTGCAGGTTGTTGCGCAGAAGCCGGAAGCTCTTTTTGCCGGTTAGAAATTCGTACAAAACCCTGGAGCTGAATATAGATATCCTCCTTCATCGAATAGAGCTTCTTCAAATCCTCCGCCGATTTAAACTGTCCTCCGCTTTTTCGATAGTTCAGCCAGTTTTTGATTAGGTATTCAGGTAATCGCCAACTGCGTAAGAGCGTTTCTGATACCGTATTTGGATCAAAAAACTCTATTTGAATATTAGATTTAGTGGTCTTTTTTGAAACTGGATCAGGCTTTGGAGCCTGCGGTGAATCAACATGTATGCTGTCGATTTGTACCTGAAAAGCAGCAACTATTTCGGGTGGAATAGCATCAGTTGTATTGTACCAATGGAGTACAATAGGAGTGAATTTTAGAATAAATACAAGTAGGAAAAATAAGAAGTACCCCTTACGTTCCGTTAGGCTATAAGTGAATAGCCCAGACCAAATTCGTTTGTTTGTCATGGCAAAGCCGCTTTAGCTTTGGCACCCATCTATAAAAACTGGTCATTTGGCGAATGACTGGAACGAAATCCAAAAATAATCGAAATATTCGCACAAGTCAATATTAAACCAACGGTTCAGACCAAAAAAAATCATTTGGCATTATTTGAACCTTATTAGAACCCTATGGTGTATATCTTTGATTGCCCAAACTCAAACCCACTCTCAAACTCAAATTCAAAATTTATGACCCGTTTACTTTCTCTGTTAACATTGGTAGCCCTTATGGGGTGCAATTCAAAGAAAGCCCTTACAGTTGT
>JAGQWR010000196.1 GCA_020437105.1 Saprospiraceae bacterium | reverse complement strand
TAAACCACTTCGTTTCGGGTATAGTATCCTTGGTTTTTTGTAACTTCCCCTAATAACGCTTCGAGACTCACCTCTCGAGAAAATTTTCAAATCCAAAATCGAGGACATGAACCGTAAAACACTTCTATGGGTTGCACTATTATTGTGCCTGCTCACACCATTTATTAGTTACACACAAGGTACCTGTGGAGTTTTTGAAAAACCGGATAACCCGGATCCAGCTACCATTGACGGACAATATTACTACGACCGATTCGGAAATATTTTCACAGAAAAAGAATTAATTGTAGATGAAAAATTTACAACAAAACAATTAAGTGGCATTTTCAATCTCAATATTCTACCGGGTTTTAGTACGGATGAAACCGAAACGATCTGCGCTGTTTTTCTATACCTCTCTACCCTGATTGATCTGGGCCCCCAAGGTGTATCACCGATTATAAATATTCAAAAATCCGATTTGGGTTACGGGGTACTTGGTACTGCCAGTCCCTTCTTTTCCAGTAGAGGATGTGGATATAGTAATAATACCATTTTCAACGTCATGATGGGTGGCTTGGATCAGGGGCAAAATCCCTCTATTCAGGTAGGTTATTTAAACATTAATGAAGCCTACACCTACCATACCATAAACAATGACCCTATTCAGCCTTATAGTTACGACCTCTATAGTGTGGTATTACACGAGGCACTTCACATATTAGGATACAGTTCCCTCATCGGTCTCAATGGAAATAGCCAAAGTGGTTATTATAGCATGTGGGATGAGTATTTATTTGACACCGATATCAATGAATTCCTGATAGAAAACACCGTATCAGGTAGTAGTTCCTGTTGTGAATTTGCCAGTTTCAACGATTTGTTGGCCTTCCCCGAAGATGTAAACGACGGCTGTAACAACAATATATTTTTTAGCAACGGCTCTCCCATTGCACAGGTAAATGCCAACTATGGCGGGACGCCCCTGAGTAATGGAGTCGTTTCAAACATCTTAAGCCATCTCGACCGATGTGGCAGTCCGGGAGGTGGATTTGTCATGAAAAGCAGCCTGGCTGCAGGAGATACTATCCGACAGCTGCAACAGGAAGAAAAGGATATTCTCTATACGCTTGGATACCCTAAAACCGGCAGTCCTTCGGAGGAGTGCCGGCTTATTGGAGTCAGTGATTTTATTCCAATAAATGGTCCAACAGAAATCCCATTTTCCGTTTTCCTGGAAAATGACATCTTTTCACCGGGAGCAAGCATTTCAGCAACTACGCTGGGCAGTATTTTCAACAACGCGGATGTAACGATCAACGCCAATAGCATCACCATTGAAAATGCTGCTTATGGCATATTTTCCTTTTATTATTTACTGGAAGGTTGTGATGGCGCTTGTTATCAGGTGCGCTCTTCCCTTTTTCATCTTCCTGTGTTGGAAGACTGCCAGCCTTGCGACCCGAACGAATTGTTTTGCCACGGAAGTTTTGATGATATCCTGCCCAACCGGGGCTATGGTATTGAACCAGCCCTGGGACTACCGTTTTGTCTGTACGACAACGGTGTACAAAGTAGTGCAGATGTCATGATTTTGCCCAGCGGAGGGAACGTCGTTTTATTAGGCGGAGGACTCGACCTCAATTCCTTTCTGGAACGCATGTATATCCCTTTGCCTGCGCCAGCTTTCCCGGGCTGTAAGATGGAAATCTGTTTTGATGCCGGAGCCTTTAATTGCAATGACCCGATAGGTATCGACATTTATGGTACCGCAACTGAAAATTGTTCCGGCTTATGGGCATCAGACTGCAACGGCAGTGCCCCCTATTATTGTGTAGCCACAACCGAACCAATGGAATGCCAGTCGGGTGGTTATGGCCAAAACATCGATTGTACCCATCCGCTTTATCCGCCTGAATATGGTTGTGACCCGGGCGTAGATGTTCCACTGATCAACTATGAAGTTGACCTCAAACACATATGCATCGAAATCACCAACCAAACCTTGGAGGGCTGGAATTATATCGTCTTGTCCAGAGAGGCTATGGAGTCGTCCGGCCATGTTCTGATCGACAATCTGACCATTACAGGCGACTGCTGCCCGAAAGAACCATGCGGAGTCGAATTACTCGAAACCTGTAAGGAAAACACCGTCGTTCTTACCGTTTTACAAAACGGCGTACCCATCCCCATGTATAATGCGAATTGCTGTGTTTCCTGGAGTGGAATTAATGGAATACCTACGATTGGTTGTACGCCAAAACCAGGACTTCCCTCCCAGAATTTCAATAATATAGGCGTGCCTTACGGCGAAACCTATTGTGTAGAAGTTTCCTGTGAAGACGGCTGTGATTTTATTTACTGCGGAAAGGCGGGAGACGCTTGTGTGGGAGGAGAAAACAAAGCTCAGTTTGGATTTGTCAGCCCAGACACCCAGTCGGAATTCCAGCTGGCGCCAAATCCGGTACATAACCAATTACAGATTGCGGGGCAAATAATAACGGCTGGACAATCCTGGGAAATCTACAACATCCAGGGGCAACTCATTTGGCAGGGCCAAATAGAAACCGATCTGATTCAGGAAATTCCAATGCATTCGCTAAACCCCGGTATTTTCTATTTCGTATTGAAGAGTTCTTCCGGGACACTTCTAAATGCAAAACGCTTCGTAAAACAATAGACAGGAGAGGAACCGTCCGCCATATGATCGGAGGGTTCCTCTTTTACCACACATTTTTCCATCCTTAAAAACTGATATTATGACAAAGAGTACTGTCAGAATGTGTGCACTCTTATTGTGTACATTCCTTTCGTCTTTTGCCTCTGCGCAAAGCTTTTGCGGCACCTATGAAAAACCGGAAAGCATACAGCCGATAGATCCGGAAAGTCAGATTTTCATGGATCGTTTTGGCAACCACTATTCAGCTGAGGAATTAGCTGTCTCTAAAATGGAAGCCGCTTCTGCGAATAAAGTGTTAAGCGGAGATTTTAACCTGACTTTTTCGAGTGGTTTTTCTTCAGCAGAAATGATAACTATCTGCGACGTCTTTGCCTACATCTCAGATGTGATCACTTTAACTCCGCAGGGATCTCCGCCAGAAATATTGATCTCCAGGCCTTTATTGGACCCTGGAATTCTTGGTACGGGAAGTCCGATTTTCAGAAATAGAGGTTGTGGATTTGGCGACAACATGGCTTTTGCCTCTATGATGGGAGGATTGAATGCCGACGAGGCTGGAAATCTCCTCAGCGGGTTTCTGAATATCACCAGTGGTGCCACCTTTCACACCCCGGATGCCGACCCGATAGGCAGCAGTTCCTTCGATCTTTACACTGTTGTATTACACGAAGCCTTGCACATTCTGGCCTTTAGCTCTTTAATAGACGCTGACGGAAGTGATGCCTATGGCATATACAGCATGTGGGATGAATATCTGTACAATACAGATATAAATGACTTTTTACTCCTGGATGCCCCCGGTGGAAATACCTGCTGTTCAAGGCCTGTGTTTAACAGCCTGCTTACTTTTCCCGATGATGTGGATGATAATTGTGCTAATAATATTTTCTTTCATAATGGCAGCGGCACCATTGCCCAGGTAAATGCAAATTACGGAGGTGGCACACCCAATGATAATACTGTAAAAAACATTCTCAGTCACCTGGATCGTTGCGGTACAAGCGGGGATCAATATGTGATGTTTGGTAGTTTAGCAGCCGGGGAAACACGCCGGGAAATGACCGGAGAGGAAATGGATATCCTTTTTACGCTGGGCTATCCCAAAGCGGGCAGTACTGATTTCCCGTGTATTGTAATCGGAGCACCTGAATTAGTAGGATTTGAAAATGGGGTAGAAATTCCTTTTTCTGCCTTTTTGGATAATGATATAATTCCGACTGGAGGCACTTTTAGCTTTCCCGCTTATTGCGGAAATATTTGGTCTATCTCTACTATTACCATTACTGCGACGGGGATAATCATTGATAATGTGAGTTATTCAGGGGTATTCTCGCTTTGCTACTTACTGGAAGGTTGCAATGGCGATTGTTATCAGGTCCAATCACAGGTATTCATATTTCCTGATTTAGCAGATTGTGGCCCTTGCGAGAATGGCGAATTATTCTGCCATGGATCCTTCGATGAATTCCTCCCAAATACGGGATATGGCACAGAGTTACAACTTGGACTTCCTTTTTGTTCTTATGATAATGGGGTAAGCAACAGTGCAGACATTTATATAACCTCTGATGGGGGACGTATTTTGCGATTAGCCAGCGGAGGGAGTCCGGACGAATGGTTGGAACACGTGTATATCCCGTTGAGCCCACCCCTGGAGCCTGGATGTAAAATTGAAATCTGCCTGGACGCACTTGGATTTTATTGTTCAGATCATCAGGGATTGGATATTTATGGCACCAATGTGGAAAATTGTTCCGGCCTCTGGGAGTCTGACTGTAACCCCATGGCTCCATATTACTGCCTCGGTACAATGATGGTTTCTCAATGTTATACGACCCAGGAACTTGGCTTTGAGGTAATCAACTGCAGCCACCCGCTTTATCCCCCGGAATACAACTGTTCTCCCGGATACAACTTTTTCTGGTTTAGCAACCCTTTAAATCTGGAAACGATTTGTCTGGAAGCGGCCAACGAATCAACCGAAGCCTGGAATTACCTCGTTATCTCCAAGGAAGCAGCCGGGCCGGGTGGAAGTGTTTTAGTTGACAATTTGCATATCACCTCTGACTGTTGTGATGGTTATAATCCGTGTGGACTGGAAATCATTGAAACATGTAAGGATCATTCGGTTACGCTTACGGTATTACAAGACGGAATAGAAATCCCAATGTATAATTCGGATTGCTGCGTTTCCTGGACAGGTGTACCGGGAATACCCACAATTGGCTGTCCGCCAAATCCGGGGATGCCGGCGCAAAACTTCAACAATATTAATGTACCCTATGGTCAATACTATTGCGTGGAGGTGGTTTGTGGAGATTGCAAACTGGAGTACTGCGGATATGCGGGTGACCTCTGTCTTGATGGCGGAAAAATGCCCGAAGGATTAAATCAGGCGATTCCGAATCAAAAAACACCAGGCATCCAATTGGCCCCAAATCCGGCCAGTTTGCAAATTGAGCTAAGTGGCAACTTGCTGCAGATTGGACAATCCTGGGAGATTTACGATCTAAATGGACGGCGCGTGCATGCTGGTTTCATTCAATCAGAGGTGGCTCAGGAAATTAAAATAGAAGAATTTACTGATGGACTGTACTTCATTCAACTTAGAGCTCCCGACGGAGTCATTTTGTACAGCAGTCGATTTGTAAAACAATAAAGAAAAAAGCCAGATAATCCCGAATTTCAGAGTGATCTGAAATTCGGTTTTTTTCGTAAACGAGTATAAACGTTTATCTGTTTTTAGACCTGACAGGTTGGCAACCTGTCAGGTCGGTCAGGCGCAACACGTTTCAACTACTTGTTTATCAACCACTTAAAAAATGGACCTGTCAGGTCGGCAACCTGACAGGTCCATTTTAAGGAACGAAAATTGACACAAAAACCTGTTTTTTTTCTATTCAGGCAATGGCTGCCCTTCTATCCAGGGTGCCCCAGCCGCTATTAAGGCTTTTTCTAATTGAGGCATCTCCTGCTTCAGAATCCGATTGAGTTCATTTCGTACATCGTTAAACTCCATGCGGGCCAGCGCGAGACTGGTCTCATGCATCTGAGTCGGCCCATAGGTAGAGAAAGTGGTGCCCATAGTGGCAGCACCCATTCGACTGGCAATAGTTGTTGGGCCTGGCTCTCCGACTTCCCCTTTGGCACCACTGCCGTTAACCATAATTTCCAAATCGATGATCTCTGCACGCAACTTGTGCAGGCGGCTGTCCAGATCGCCCGGATCAACAGGCGTTTGCATCAGGGCACGCTGCATGGCTTCCACCCGCTTTTTAGAATTAGCTAAGGCCACACTGGCCGCAGATGTTTGTTTTTGCATATCCTCCAAAGCCCGCCAAAACTCAGCGACCTTTTCCGGGGAAGCGGCTGGCAAGGCGCCATCCCGCATTTTTTCCACTTCAAAACTTACCGGGTCTGATAGTTCAGTAACGACCCCGTCTATCTGCTTGGAAAGCGTCACGGTATAGGTGCCCGGTTCTGCCATAAATGCACCACCAAAGCCCTCCCCGTGATGGGCTGGCTGATCTACAAGGACTGCAGCAGTAGAGGCATATCGCAAATCCCAGGAAATCCGGTGAAAGCCTTTATCCGTAGGACCTGTTAAGCGACGTACCACTTTGCCCTCCGAATCTTTAACTGTCAGCCAGATTTTGGGCGCTTCCTGGTTTCGTTCTTCGTCCAGCGCATCCCAGCCCGGGAAGGGAATATCAGCACCAGCTTCTGTCAGTTCTTTTTCCTGCTCCTTCCGTAACTGCTTCTGTGTTTTCATATCCGCCGAAAGGTGGTAGGTAAATACTGCCCCAAATGGCGGATTATCAGCCATGTAATAGCCCGCTCCTTGTGAACCCCGACCATTCATATCCACTACAGGCCGCGGCACATACCACCACGCTTTTCGGGTAGAGAATAACGTAGCCTCCTGTTGCAACTGTGCTTCGCTGATTTCGCGCAATACACTGTAGTCATCAAAAATGTAGAAACTGCGTCCGAAGGAAGCACAAACCAAATCGTTTTCCCGGCGCTGGATCGCCAAATCCCGGAATGAAATAGTGGGCACTCCCCCTTTCAATTTGGTCCAGGTCGTGCCCCTGTTAATGGTAAAGTAAATTCCAAATTCAGTTGCTGCAAAAAGCAACTCCGGTTTTACATGATCTTGCACGACACGCCAAACCATGGTACGATCCGGGATATTCCCCGAAAGGGATTTCCAGGTTTTCCCCCGGTCATTACTCATAAACAAGTAGGGCTGATAATCTCCAAACTTATGATTATCGAGCGCCACATAAACAGTATTTGCATCAAAGAGGTCAGCCTTGATATCATTTACAAAAGCGGTAGCAGGTACACCGGGGAGTCGGTTAACTTCAATTTTCCGCCAGCTGGTACCGCCATTTTCAGACACCTGAATCAGGCCATCATCTGTACCCGCATAAAGCAAGCCTTCCTGTACAGGCGATTCAGCCAGGGAGGTAATGGTATTGTAAGTTGACATCGCGAAAAAATCCCAAGGCGCATCCCAACTCCAGGTTTGCCCCATAATTGGGAGATTCATACGCTCCTGATTGCCGGTAAGGTCGCCGGAAACCGCCTGCCAGCTATCTCCCCTGTTCTCAGATTTCCAAACCCGCTGAGAAGCAAAATATAAACGCGTTGGTTTATGCGGACTCACCAGAATGGGCGAATCCCAATTAAAGCGTTCCGGAGCTTCGCCAGCGCCGGGCTGAGGTTTGATATACACGATCTCTCCGGTCGTTTGATCTACCCGCACCAAATTCCCCTGCTGCCATTCTGAATAAATAATGTCGGGGTTTCCCGGTTCTGTTGCCGGTTGGTGCCCGTCGGCAAAGACCGTAATCGACCAGTCAGCATTGCGGATTCCGTGCACATTATCGGTGCGAGAAGGTCCGGCATGGGTGTTATTGTCCTGGGTACCTCCGATGATGTTGTAAAAGGGCTCGGCATCATCTACTGCCAGTTTATAATATTGGGTAATCGGCATATTATCAAAAAAGCGCCAGTTTTCGGCTAAGTCAAAACTTTCGTATAATCCACCATCGGTACCGACCAGCAAATAGTCGGGATCATCTGCCCGAAAGGCTATTGCATGGTTATCTGAATGTTTGTGTTCTTCCTTTAATCGCCGGAAAGTTTTCCCGCCATCATCCGAAACCTGTATGCGGACATCCACCAGATAGATTCGATCAAAATTATGCGGACAAGCATAGAGTTCCTGATAATAATGTGGGCCGGTGGCACCCGAAACCGCATCGGATCGTTTTTCCCAACTTGCCCCGCGATCCGTGGAGCGATAGAGACCACCCTGGCGGCGGTCAAGCTCAATGGCCGCATAAATGATATCGGGTTGCTGTGGGGAAATAGCCAGACCAATTTTGCCCATGTTGGAGTTTGGAAGTCCTTTGCTCAATTTCACCCAGTTTTCACCGCCGTCGGTACTGCTAAAGAGTGCCGTGCCCGGTCCGCCCCCCATATAGGAAGCCACATTGCGTTGGCGTTGCCAGGTAGCGGCATACAGTTGATCCGGATTTCGGGGGTCTATCACAATATCCGTTGCGCCGACCCATTCATCGTCGCCCAGAACCTGTTTCCAGGTGGTGCCACCGTCTGTTGTTTTAAACAAGCCACGATCTCCTCCAGACGACCAAAGCGGGCCTTGGGCAGCAACCCAGACGATATCCGAATTATGTGGGTGCACAATAATCTTGGAGATATGCTCTGAATCTTTCAGTCCTTTATTCTCCCAGGTTTTTCCGCCATCTGAACTTTTGTACACGCCATCTCCAAAACCAACATGGCGGCCACCCACATTTTCACCGGTTCCCAACCAAATGGTATTGGGATTATTTGAATCAATGGTAATACAACCAGTCGAAAAACAGGACTGATCATCAAAGATGGGCGTCCAGGTAATTCCGGCATTTTGCGTTTTCCATACGCCCCCGGAACCCACGGCTACATACCAAACATTATCTTTTTCCGGGTGAATAGCGATATCTGCAATTCGACCAGCCATAAAAGCGGGTCCGATGCTTCGAAGTTTAAGGCCGGAGAAGTTATCGTCTGCCCAGACGGAGGGCGTTTCCTGCTGGCCAATCACAGTAGCCGCCAGACATAAAAGCATCCAAAAAACAAGGTGGTATTTTTTCATCATTACTTTGTTGGTTTTATTTACGAGCGTATTGGAACCCTAAAATCGCAATTTTCGGTTAAATCCGGGCATGAATGCGTAGGTGACAGCCCTTAAAGATGGAATTGAAACGTGTTTGAGGATTGCTTTTGGAATGGGCAAAAAAAAAAGCAGCCTTTTGCAAGGCTGCCGTTTTTTTTTGAAAAGGTCTGTCTAAACTGACAGACTACCCGAGGGCAGGCACCATCATTTCTGCATTTCGGCTGGCCCGAACACGCATTTTAGATAAGCTTCGATCTTTAATTTGCCGAACACGCTCCCGGCTTACGCCTACCTGTTCTGCGATATCGCCTAAACTGGTAGATCGGTTTCTGCCAATGCCATAGTACATGGAAATAACGGTTGCTTGTTTTGGCGTCAGAAATCGCAATAACTCTTCAACCTGTGCTTTTTGCGATTCAATAACAGCTACCTGAAAATCTGGTTGGGGAGTACTCAGGTCTTCCAGGAAATTAGCCAGAGAGGTACCGCTATCATCCTGCATAGGTGCATCCAACGAGGCACACATCCGGTAAGTCTCAATGCATTGTTGTACTTCTTTCACGGTGAAACCGGTTTTTTCGGCAATTTCTTCCGGTAGTGGCTCCCGTTCCTGCTCCTGAAGGATTTCCAGGACAGTACTCATGATCTTATTGGTTTTACCTTTCAGATTTTGGGGCAGCCGGATTTGTTTGGATTTCTCGTTTACTGCCTGTAAAATAGCCTGGCGAATCCACCAAACGGCATAGGAGATAAACTTAAATCCACGAGTCTGGTCAAAACGCTTGGCAGCTTTCATGAGGCCAATGTTACCCTCGCTGATCAGGTCACCCAAACTCAACCCTAAATGCTGGTATTGCTTAGATACAGATACCACAAAACGCAAATTGTGGCGTACAATCTTCTCTAAAGCAATTTTGTCACCAGCTGTAATCTTATCAAATAACTTAATCTCCTCTTCGGGCGATAAAACTTCGTACTTGGCAATTTCTGCCAGGTACCGATCCAGCGACTTCTCGTCGCGTCGTGTAATAGAATTTGTAATTTTTAGCGCGCGCATACAGTTTTGTTTATGTTACATGGGAAAATCAAACATCAATTCGGCCATTATCAGGGGAAAGCCGATGCTGTAGTTTTTTTTATATGGGATATATTGTTCATTACATATTATGGTTAAATCCAGTTTGTCATTTTTGAAATGACCATGAATTTGATCTAAATCCTGCCAAAGCAGAAATCTAAAACATCAGGCATACAATGCGGTTATCCAACCGACAATTGCTGCGGATTATTCCCATGAGTGAGTTTGAAAGAGACCGATAATACTGATGATTTCTTAGTGGAGCGCATCAGGGGTGGAGTGAGACACCCAAGCTTATCGGATGATGGTGACTTTAATTTACTGTACTAATAACACGTCAAAATAGCACCATCTGAACCAAAAACGTATCAATATACCAAATAGTTCCCTCCTAAAAAAATCTAAATCCCCAAAACCCTTCTCGCTTAAGACGAAGCCTGCTTCTGCTGGTCACAGCAGGGATATCCTGCCAGACATTCCGGGAAACAACATATCCTTGACAATTTTCAGCTTAAATAGATATTTTTGCGCTCAAGCAAATAATAGAACTGTGAATTTTGAATTTGATTTTGACGCGGTGCTGAACTGGGCAATTGCTTTCGGACCAAAACTTTTGCTCTCCCTCGGAATCATGATTATAGGTTTCTGGCTGGTAAAACGTTTTGGCTTATTGATCCACAGATCCTTGGATCGGGCCAAAGTTTCACCGGAGATCAGCACCTTTCTGACTTCCCTCCTCGACATCATTTTCAAATTTATTGTCCTGCTTTTTGCAGCTGGCGTGATCGGTTTTCAGGTGTCTTCCCTGGTAGCAGTTTTGGCTGCCGCCGGATTTGCGGTCGGGCTCGCCCTTCAGGGTTTCCTGGGCAACTTTGCATCGGGAATAACGATCGTTTTTTTCAAGCCCTATAAAGTAGGCGACTGGGTGGAAATTTCCGATAAATTCGGACAGGTGGACAGTATTCAGATTTTCAATACCACCCTTACTACTCCCGGACAAAAAACGCTTATTATACCCAATGGGCAGGTAACAGATAGTGTAATTACCAACTTTTCTACCCGTGGGCACATGCGCCTGGAGCTTTCAGTAACCATTCCATACGAAGAAAGTTTCCCCAGAGTAAAACCAATTATCCTGAATGCACTTAAAGAAATCCCTGCTATTTTGACCGAACCAGAGCCATTGGTGGGCATTGAAGCCTTCGACACCCATAATATAATAGTTAGCGTACGTCCCTTTATTCGGCCCGATGACTATTGGGAAGTAACCTTCGACGCATATTCCGCGATCAAAAAGGCCTTCAATGAAAACAACATTAAGGTGGCCTACTCCGAAGGGATCGAACTGGGGAAAATTGGCAACTAAACCTTGTGTGATTTCCGTCACAAAAAAGCAAAAGAACAAGCACTAACTTTGTTTTGTAATTGGAAGCAAGGTGATTTTATTATTAACTTAGAAGCTGCTCACAGGAAATTCAGGTGAGCAGCTTTTTTTTGTGCGCATGAAATACATTCATTTTATAGGACTCTTTCTATTGCTATCGGCCTGTACCGCCCCCCCTGAAGCACCGGATTATCTGGCAAACGGAAAAACCATTCAGGCGGCTACTTTTTCGGCGCTAAGCAGTAAGCTCCAGCAAGAAATGGCAGCGGGTGGCGTTTCGGGAGCCGTGCAATATTGTCGGCTGGCAGCCTACCCGCTCGTTGATAGTCTTTCAAAAGTCTATCAGGCTACCATTCGCCGAACTTCCTTAAAAGTGCGAAACCCATTAGACGCACCTACTGAGTCGGAGCGAGTACAGCTGAATTCATACCAGCAACTACATCAAAATGGGCAGCCTTTGGAAGCCCTTATCCAGCCAATTTCTGAAACTGAAATCGCCTATTATGCCCCGATCCTGGTGAATGATTTATGCCTGAAATGTCACGGACAACCTGATGAGACTTTGCGGGCAGTTGACTATGCAAAAATACAGGAGTTATATCCAGGTGATAAAGCAACAGGATATGTTGCAGGCGACCTGCGTGGCATGTGGAGCATTACTTTTTTCAAGGACAATGAATAATAAGAGGGCGTCGCTGTTTCCGATTTTGCTAAATTCGCATTCATAATTAATTATGAGCGATTATCCTTATTAATAAATCAACACGTTTATATGAAAAAGATCAGCTTAATTTTCTTTACGGCAATCGGCCTTTTCCTGAGTGCCTGTGGTGCACAGGAAACCCCAGCTACCGAGAATGACACTCCAGCTGCCAGCGAAACCCAAAAAACAGCGGCCGCTTCTACCGGGTACACCAATTTAAATGTAGCCGAGTTTAATGCGAAAATGCAAGAAGCAGGTGTAATAATACTCGATGTACGTACCAAAGAAGAAACAGCGGAGGGCATTATTCCCGGAGCAATGGAGATCAATGTCAAAGACCAGGCTGGATTTAAAGACGCACTACAGGATCTTGAAAAAGACAGAACCTATCTTGTTTACTGCAGAAGTGGAAAACGAAGCTCCAAGGCTTGTGGCATAATGGCAGGCCTGGGATTTAGTTCACTTTATAATTTGGAAGGAGGCTATTTGGAATGGTCTAAATCCGCTGAAAACGCCGGAGGCGGCGAGTAAAAAAAATGTTCCTGGAAGGAGGCTGCTCCTTCCAGGAACTATTTTCCCTTCTTTATTACCCGAAGTATCCTACACCCTTGGCCATGAGCGAGGCCAACAAAGGCAATAAAAAGACGATCAAAAGCTCCATGCGGATGATCATTACTACTGACTTCGGTATATCCACCAGGTCTTGCGGGCCCGCCGATTTTTTCAATTTACTCATCTTTACGCTGGGTATAATGGATATCAAACCCACAACAATAAACAGGGTCACCTTGGTATGCATCAGGAAATTTTTGGTGTAAAACTCCGCTGGTTTACCTACTCCAAACCAAAGCAACAAGCCAGCAGCAACAACCAATAAAGCACTAATACCATATACGGCATCAAAATTCATAAAGCGCCGTAATTCCTGTCCACTCATGCGGGGCTTGACCAGTGCATGTTCTACCACCAACGAGCTAACCACTCCAAAAATGGCTATAAAATGAAAGTACCGTACCAGAATCTCTGTAGTCATGATTTGCGTTTTTTATAAAGAAGCTTTTTTATCGAATAATGACCAAATCCCCTGCCACAAAATCTTTTTCCCCGTCAATATACACAACCTCAGCGATCCACGTAAAAACCTGCGGATTCATATAT